>NZ_JBIUHC010000061.1:0-58025 GCF_044627735.1 Cupriavidus sp. CuC1
CCCCGCGCCCCCCGCGCCCGCAGCGGGCGCCAAGCCTGGAAGCCCTGACTAGGCGCACGGTGGGCGCTTCATCCGGCAGACCGATGGCAGGTTCAGGTCTCCCCCAGCCGTGGTGCTGTCGAGGCGGAAGCCGTATTGCGTGCCTTCCACGCCAACCTTGACCGTCTTGCCGTCCACCGGCGCGATGGTCGAGACCACCTGCGGCAGCAGCAACTGGTGATCGCTCTTGCGCATCAGCACGTCGCCCACGGGCGAGCGGTACTGCATGCCCTCGAGGGCAAACGCGATGCTGGTCGGATCGTCGGAGTTGGCGCGGCGGATCGCCTCGCTGAGCATCTGCACGGCGATCAGCACGCGCGGGGCGAAGTACTCGCCCGCCGGGGTTTGCCTGACCCGCGCCGCCAGCGCAGCCAGCACCGGATCGTCGCCGTTGGGCAGGTACTCGGCCACCCAGGTCAGGTGCGCGTTCTTGGCCTGCGACACGGCCAGCACCGTGCCGGGCGCGCCGCCGCCGCTATGGTTCAGGTAGTTCAGCTCATAGCCGGCCTCGCCGCCGGCCTTGATCAGCAGGCTGAGGTCCTGGCCCCAGTTGCCCGTGACCACGGTATCGGCGCCGCTCTCCTTGATCCGGCTCATGTAAGGCGCGAAGTCCTTGACCCTTGCCAGCGGGTGCAGCGCCTCGCCGACGAACTGCACGTCGGGCCGCGCTCCCGCGATCATCTGCCGGCCCAATGCTGCCCAGATGCGGCCCTGGGTGTAATCCTGGTTGAGCAGGTAGACCTTGTGCATGCCCTTTTGCTGGCGCGCGAAGTTGGCCAGCGCGCGCATCTTCATTGCCGTGTTCGCCTCGGTGGCGAAGTGCCAGAAGCTGCAGCGCGCGCCCGTCAGGTCTGGGTCGAGCGAGGCGTAGTTCATGATCAGGACGCGCTGCCCGGGGTTGCGCTCGTTGTGGCGGTTGACGGCCTCCACCAGCGCCGTGACCACCGGCGAGCCAGATGCGCCGGTGAACACCACGCGCACACCCGCGTCGATCGCGCTTTGCAGCGCCGTCAGGCTTTCCTGCGCAGAGAGCTTGTTGTCGTAGCTCACCAGGGCGTAGTCGCGCCCGAGCACGCCACCCTGGGCGTTGGCGTCATCGAGCGCGAACTTCAGGTTGGCCTGGAAGATCTGGCCGACGTTGGCCAGCGGCCCGGACAACTGGTCGATGAATGCCACCTTGATCGGCGCGGCGGCGCTGTCCTGCGTTTTTTCCTGTGCCTGCAGCGGCAGCGCGCTGACCAGCGCAAACGCGGCAACGGCGACGCTGCGCACGAACACGCCACGCGCCAGCGCGGCGATCCTGGCGGCGGCGCGTGGCGCGCGCCTCAAGTCATGGGACATCGATCCTCTCCTTATTCTCGTCACCACGTGTCGATGAAACGGCGCGATCCGGCCGCAGGCATATCGCGCGCGCCCGGTGCCGAGAGCGCCGAGGCCAGGCCGCGCAGCAGCCAGTGGCGTGTGTCGGCCGGGTCGATGACGGCGTCGATTTCCAGGTGGCTAGCCATATTAAGCGCTCGGCCGCGCTGGTAGGCCGCCTCGATCATGCGCGCAAACAAGGCTTCGCGCTCGTCCGGGTCGGCCACGGCTTCCAGCTCCTTGCGAAAGCCTAGCCGGATCGAGCCCTCGATGCCCATCGCGCCGAACTCGCCGCTGGGCCACGCTACCGTAAAGAACGGCGCGCTAAAGCTGCCGCCCGCCATGGCTTGCGCGCCCAGGCCATAGCCCTTGCGCAACACCACGGTGAAGAAGGGCACGCGCAGCGCGCCGGCGGTGACGAACAGGCGCGAGACGTGGCGCACGGTGGCGGTCTTCTCGGCCTGCGGTCCTACCATGAAGCCGGGCGTGTCGCACAGCGAGACGATGGGCAATCCGTGCGCATCGCACAGCTGCATGAAGCGCGCGGCCTTGTCGGCGGCCGCGGCATCGATGGCGCCGCCCAGGTGCCGCGGGTTGTTGGCGATGCAGCCGAAGGCACGGCCTTCGATGCGGATCAGCGCGGTGATGATGCCTGCCCCAAAGGCGGCGCGCAGCTCCAGCACCGAATCGTGATCGGCCAGCGCCGCGAGCACGCCGCGCATGTCATAGCTGCGCAGCCGGTTCTCCGGGATCAGGTGGCGCAGCGCGCGGGCGTCGCCGGCCTGCCAGAGGGCCAGGTCGCCCTGGAAGTAGGACAGGTAGCGGCGCGCGGTTTCCACCGCGGCGATCTCGTCGTCGACCAGCACGTCGATCACGCCGTTGGGTGCCTGCACGCTCACCGGGCCGACCTCCTCCGGGGCGAACACGCCGAGCCCGCCGCCTTCGATCATGGCCGGGCCGCCCATGCCGATGGTGGCGTTGCGCGTGGCGATGATCACGTCGGCGCAGCCCAGCAGCGCGGCATTGCCGGCAAAGCAGCGCCCGGAGACGATCCCCACCAGCGGGACCTGGCCGGACAGCCGTGCGAACTGGATGAAGGAGGTGCAATCCAGCCCGGCCACCACCGGGGTGTCGGTGTCTCCGGGCCGCCCGCCGCCACCTTCGGCGAACAGCACCACCGGCAGGCTCCACTGGCGCGCCAGCGCCAGCATGCGGTCCAGCTTCTTGTGGCCGTAGAAGCCCTGGGTGCCGGCGAGCACCGTGTAGTCGTATGCCAGCACCATGCAGCGCGCATCCGTTGCCGGGAAGCGTTCGGCGTTCACGGTGCCGATGCCGGTGACGATGCCGTCGGCCGGTGTCGCGCGTTCCAGGTCCTCCACGCTGCGGCGCTGGCGTTGCGCGGCGATGGCCAGCGCGCCGTACTCGATGAACGAGTTGGCATCGCACAGCTGGGCGATGTTCTCGCGCGCGGTGCGCCCGCCCCGGGCATGATGCTTGTCCACCGCTTGCGCTCGGGCCGCGTCCAGCGTGAGTGCGTGGCGGGCCAGGGCGTCACGCAGGTCCGCGCGGATATGGGCGGGATCCACGGCGGCGCCGGCCTGCGCCGCATGGTGGCCGCCTGCATCCATCGACAGCACGATCACCGGCGCGCCCGCGCGCAGCACGTCGCCGGGCGCGGCCAGCACGCGCAGGACTTCGCCCGCGCCCGGCGCTTCCAGCGGGTGCTCCATCTTCATGGCTTCGATGATGGCCAGCGGCTGCCCGCGCCGCACGCGGTCGCCGGGTCGCACCTGCACTGCCGCCAGCGCGCCGTCCATGGGCGCGCAGAGCAGCTCGGCATCGTCCGGCAGATCGTCGGGCAGCGTGGATGCGAGCGCTTGCGGGCTGCTGGCCGCGCCCACCGCATGCAGCGCCGGATGGTCTGGCCCGCTATCCTGGGCTTGCGCCGCGAGCGCCGGCAGCGCGGCGTCCAGGTACTGGGTGTGGACCGCGTTGCGCCGTACGTCGTCGCGCAGCAGCAGGTCCTGCAGCAGCCTGCGGTTGGTGTCGATGCCCTCGATGCGGAACTCGCACAGCGCGCGATAGGCCTGGGCCAGCGCGCGCTCGTAGTTGCCGCCGGGCTCGTGCACGATCAGCTTGGCCAGCAGCGAATCGAAGCGCGGGTTGACGGTCATGCCGGCATGACCCGCGCCGTCGACGCGCACGCCGGGGCCGCTGGGCGGCTCGTAGGCGTCGATGCGGCCGCTGGCGGGGCGCAACTGGCCCTGCGCGTCGAGGTGCTCCGCGTTGATGCGCAACTGCACCGCGATGCCGCGCGGCGCTGGTGCTTGCGCCAGCCCGAGGTGGTCGAGATCCTGGCCGCCGGCGATGGCCAGCTGCACCTGGACCAGGTCCACGCCGGTCACCATTTCCGTGACGGTGTGCTCCACCTGCAGGCGCGGGTTGGCCTCCATGAACCAGAACTCGCCATCGGCGCCCAGCAGGAATTCAAAGGTGCCAATGCCGCGATAGGCGCTGGCGCGTGCCAGCGTGATCGCGGCCTGCGCCAAGCGCGCGCGCGTGCCGGCATCAAGCGAAGGGCTGGGCGCCACTTCCACCAGCTTCTGGTGCCTGCGCTGCAGGCTGCATTCGCGCTCGCCCAGGGCGATCACGCCACCGGCCGCATCCGCCACCACCTGGATCTCGATATGGCGCGGCGCGTGGACGATGCGCTCCACGTAGACGGCGCCGTTGCCGAACGCAGCCGTGGCTTCGGAGACGCAGCGGGCATAAGCCTCGTCGATGTCCGCTGCCGCGTGCACCGCGCGCATGCCGCGCCCGCCGCCGCCCGCCAGCGCCTTGATCATCATGCCGGCCGGCTTGCCCGGCGCCTGCAGCGCGGCAAAGAACGCGTGCGTGGCAGCCAGCGTCGTCGGCCCGGTCGAGCCCGGCACCACCGGCACGTTGCACTCGCGCGCCAGTGCGCGCGCCCTCGCCTTGTCGCCGAACAGGCGCAGCACATCGGGCGCGGGGCCGACGAAGGCCAGGCCGGCATCCAGGCAGGCCTGGGCAAACTCGGCGTTCTCGGACAGCAGGCCGTAGCCCGGGTGGACCACGTCGCAGCTACTGCGGCGCGCGGCGTCTACCACCTGCGCGATGTCGAGGTATGCGCGTGGTCCGGTGCCGGGCAGCGCCACCGCGCCATCGGCCTTGCGCACATGGAGGGCGTCGCGATCGTCCTCGCTGTACAGGGCCACGCTTTCCAGGCCCGTGGCCGCGGCGGCGCGGGCGATGCGGATGGCGATTTCACCGCGATTGGCGATCAGTAGCTTGCGCAACGTCATGATGTGGAGGAGGTGAATAGGGCGGAGGTGAGGGAGAGAGGCATCGCGGGTTCAGCCAAGCTGTTCGGCAAGCGGCGCCAGGTCCTGCTTGCGCACCTTGCCCGTGGCGGTCAGCGGCAGGGCGTCGACGATCTGCACCAGCGGCACCTTGTAGACCGCCATATTGGCGCGGCACCATTGCACCAGCACGGCGTTGTCCACCGTGCCGATGGCCTCGGGCTTGAGCATGACAAAGGCCACCGGCAACTGGCCGCGGTCTTCATCCGCGCGGCCCAGCACCGCCGAGCCTAGAATGGCCGGATGCTGGCCCAGCAGCGCCTCGATCTCGGCCGGGAAGACGCTCATGCCGTTGACCTTGAGCATCTCCTTGCGCCGGCCCAGGTAGTGCAGGTAGCCGTGCTCGTCGATCAGGCCGATGTCGCCGGTGTGGAACCAGCCGTTGCGCAGCGATTCGCGCGTGGCGTCGGGTTTGTTCCAGTAGCCTTTGAGCAGGGTCGGCGTGCGCACGCACAGCTCGCCCTCGGCGCCCGGCGGCAGCAGTTCGCCGTCTTCGAAGTCGCAGATCTTGAATTCGGTGCCGGGCACGGGCAGGCCGACAAAGATGGGTTGGGCGCGCAGGTCCAGGTCATCGGCCTGCATGCCGTAGGCAAAGGTGTTGCAGGTCTGGGTCTCGGTCATGCCCCAGGCGGTCTCGGCGATGACCGAGCCGGTCAGCGCCTGCCATGCGCGGCGATAAGGCAGGTTGAGCTTCTTGACGAAGGACGATACGCCCACGTAGCGCAGCGAGCGCAATGCGTATTGCGCCGCGCGCGGGTGCTCCATCACCTCCACCGCGTTGTCCACCAGCATCGAGGCGTTGGTGACGCGGTAGCGCTGCACCGCCGCCATGAAGGTCTCGGGATCCCAACGCGCCAGCAGCACCAGCGGGATGCCGAAGAAGGCGGGGAAGATCAGGCAGAGGTTTTCGCCGGCGATCCAGAACTCGGGGAAGAAGCCCAGCATGACGCTGTCGTTGGCGATATCCAGCGAGACCGCGCCGAACGCGGCCGCCATGTCCACCATATCGCCCTGGGTATGGATGCAGCCCTTGGGCAGGCCGGTGGTGCCGCCGGTGTAGTTGAGCGCGGCCACGGCATCTAGCGATGCCGGCGTGGCGGGCGCCGGGTGCGTGCACGCGGCCATGGCCGGCAGCAGGTCGATGGCGTGGTCCTGCGCTTCGCCGTGGTAGCGCGGTGCCTGCACCATGGGCGGCAGCGGCAGCGTGGGCTCGGCGGGAATCACATCGGCAAAGCTGGTTGTGAACAGCAGCGCTAGCGGATCCTGCGTGCCCAGCGCGGCGCGCGTGTCGCGCACCAGCGGCACCAGCTGGTCGAGCGCGATCAGCGCGCGCGGCGTGCTGTCGGCGAGCGCGTGCTGCAACTCGGCGCGCTGCGACAGCGGGCTGATCGGCACGTACACGGCGCCCAGCTTGAGGATGCCGAAGAACACGATGTGGAATTGCGGGCAATTGGGCGTCAGTACTGCCACGCGGTCGCCGGCGCCGATGCCGTGCGCTGCCAGCAGCGCGGCGCAGCGGTCGCTCTGCGCGTCGAGCCCGGCATAGGTGGTTTGGTGGCCGTAGAAGATCACTGCTGGGCGGTCCGGCCGGGTGCGGCCCCAATGGCGCAGCATGTCCGTGAGCGGCTGGCGCCCCAACGGATATTGCGGCGTGCGCGGGGCGTGCTCGGGCCATGCGCGCTGCCAGCGCGCATGCATGTCGGCCAGGTAGGTCGTCTCGTCCATTGGCGGTGTCTCCTTGCTGGTGGGCCGCCAAGCCGGCTTGGGTTGGCGAAATTTACTCTTTGGTATATTTACTTACCCTTGGGTATGATCGTATTGGCATTGCCGTCATGCGTCAAGCCAGGCGCCGGCTGCGTGAATCAGTGGCAGCCAGGGGTAGCGGGTCAACGCCAAAACGGACTGCCGGGCCTTCCAGGCGCGGCGCCATGCGAGAATCGCGTCATGCCGACTGCACAGAAAACCGCTCCTGCTCCCGCCGCCGAGGCCGCCCCGGAGATCGCTCTGGACGCCGTACCCGCCCGCTCGCATATCGCCGAGCGGCAGGAAGCGCGCCGCCGCCAGATTCTCGATACCGCTGCCCAGCTGTTCTATACCAAGGGCTATCCCGGCATGACGATGAACGACCTGTGCCGCGCGCTGGGCGTGACCAAGCCGGCGGTGTACTACTACTTCACCGACAAGTACGAGATCTTCGACATCCTGTGCCGCGAGTCCGCGCAGACCTGCCTGCCGGTCATCCGCGAGACCGCCGACCCGGCCCTGCCGGTGCGCGAGCGCCTGCATGCCTGCCTGCTGGAAATGGCGCGGCGTTGCATCGCCTGCTACGTGCCCGCCACGCTCAGCTTCCGCGACAACCAGTACCTGCGGCCGGAAACGGTGACTTGGCTGGGCAATATGGCGCGTGCCTTCTACCGCGACCTCTATGCGCTGCTGGAGGAAGGCAAGCGCGCGGGCGTGTTCAGCTATGGCGACGCGCGCGTGACCGCTCATGCGATCGGCAGCGTGGTTGGCTTCATGTACACCTGGCACCAGCCCGAGCGCATGGAGGCGCAGGCGCTGGCGGAAGAACTGGCCACCAACATGATGAAGATGGTGTTGCCGGTGAACGCCTGACTTCGGCAAGGCTTTTCGTGGCGGCCTGGCGAGAAGCCGCTAGGGGAATTCCCGAGGCAGGGTTGAACTGTGCGCTAAACTTCACGTCAGAAGGTGGGGAGAGTCCAGAGGACTTCATCTAACGTGTTGTCTTAACCGGGTCGCGCGTTTAGCATCTGTCGAAAATCGAACGACCATTCAGAAAATCAGGAGACGGTGCATGGAAAGACTGTGGCTGAAGCATTACCCGGCCGGCGTGCCTGCCGAGATCGATAGCAGCCAGTTCCGCTCGCTGGCCGAATTGCTCGAGGCATCCTTCCGCACCTATGCTGATCGCCGTGCCTTTGTGTGCATGGACAAGTCGATCACCTACGGCGAGCTCGACCGCATGTCGCGGCAGTTCGCGGCGTGGCTGCAGTCGCGCGGGCTCAAGGCCGGCGCGCGCGTGGCCATCATGATGCCCAACGTGCTGCAGTACCCGGTGGTGCTGGCCGCCGTGCTGCGTGCCGGCTTTGTCGTGGTCAACGTCAATCCGCTCTACACCCCGCGCGAACTCGAGCACCAGCTCAAGGACAGCGGCGCCGAGGCCATCGTCATCCTCGAGAACTTCGCCACCACGTTGGAGCAAGTGCTGCCCGCCACGCCGGTCAAGCACGTGGTGGTGGCCAGCATGGGCGACCTGCTGGGCGGCCTCAAGGGCGCGATCGTCAATTTCGTGGTGCGCAACGTCAAGAAGATGGTGCCGGCCTGGGAGCTGCCCAACTGCGTGCGCTTCAACGCGGTGCTGGAGGAGGGCCGCGGCATGCAGTTGCAGCCCGCCACCACGGGCCCGGACGACGTTGCCTTCCTGCAATACACCGGTGGCACCACCGGCGTGTCCAAGGGCGCCGTGCTGCTGCACCGGAACATCGTCTCCAACGTGCTGCAGTCTGAAGCCTGGATGCAGCCGGCGCTGGCCAAGGGCGCGCCGATCGACCAGGTGGTCACCATCACGGCGCTGCCGCTGTACCACATCTTCGCGCTGACGGTCTGCTGCCTGCTGGGCATGCGCAGCGGCGGCCTGAGCGTGCTGATCCCCAACCCGCGCGATATCCCCGGCTTCATCAAGGAGCTGCAGAAGTACAAGTTCAACATGTTCCCGGCGGTCAATACGCTGTACAACGCGCTGATCAACAGCCCGGAGTTCGACAAGGTCGACTTCTCCGGCTTGCGCGTGGCCAACGGCGGGGGCATGGCGGTGCAGGAAGCGGTGGCCAAGAAGTGGCTGGCCAGGACGGGCTGCCCGATCATCGAGGGCTACGGCCTGTCGGAGACCTCGCCTTCGGCTACCTGCAACCCGACCGATTCCGACGCGTTCTCCGGCACCATCGGCCTGCCGCTGCCGTCGACCGACATCGCCATTCGCGACGACGACGGCGCGGACGTGCCGCTTGGCCAGCCCGGCGAGATCTGCATCCGCGGCCCGCAGGTGATGGCAGGCTACTGGAACCGCCCGGACGAGACCGCCAAGGTCATGACGGCCGACGGCTTCTTCAAGTCCGGCGACATCGGCGTGATGGACGCGCGCGGCTATACGAAGATCGTCGATCGCAAGAAGGACATGATCCTGGTGTCCGGCTTCAACGTGTATCCGAACGAGGTCGAGGGCGTGGCCGCCGAGTGCCCGGGCGTGCTGGAGGTGGCAGCGGTCGGCGTGCCCGACGAGCATTCGGGCGAAGTGGTCAAGCTGTACGTGGTCCGCAAGGATCCCGCGCTGACCGAGGCCGAGCTGATTGCCTTCTGCAAGGAACGCCTGACCGGCTACAAGCGGCCCAAGTTCGTGGAGTTCCGCAGCGAGTTGCCCAAGACCAATGTGGGCAAGATCCTGCGCCGCGAACTGCGCGACAGCCGCAAGGCGGCCTGAACGAAGCGCGAAATCCAGCTGCGCGCGCCGCAGTAAGAACGGCCTCCCGCAAGGGAGGCTTTTTTCATGCGGGGCGCGTCAGCATTCCCGGGAGGGCACGAGCAGCGGCTCGGGCGCGCCGTCGGGATAGACCATCCGCACGCAGGCGCCGGGTTCCAGGCCCGGCGCCGCGGGGCCGTTGACGATGACGTTGCCGCCGCTGCCATCCAGTGGCGTCACCGTGTATTGGAACAGGTCCATGCGCGGCCGCGGTTGCGGGCGTAACAACTGGTTCAGGTCGACGGAAAAACCAACGCCTCCACCGCTCCAGCCACCACCGTTCCATGCACCGCCGCCAACGCCCACGGCGGTGCCTACCGCGCCGTTGTCCGGCACGTCGACCTGGCCCACCAGCGTCTTCGCGCCGATGCGCCCAAGCTTGATCGTGACGTTCAGCGGCGAGATTTCCGGCCCCGGTGGTGCGCTCTGGCAGGCCGCGAGGAGCAGCACCGGCAGCGTCAGCAGCAATGCGCAGCGCGTGCCCGGTCCGGGGCGGGCCGCGCTCATGCGCTCACCAGCCCGGTCTTGAGCCGGCCCAGCAAGCGAAACAGGGCGCGCCGGTCAGTCTGGGGCAGGCCGCCGAACAACTGCTCGATCCAGTCTTCATGCGCGCGCGCCATCTTGGAAAATGCGGTGCGCCCGGCCGGCGTGAGCCGGATCAGGTAAGCGCGGCGATCGCTGGGCAAGGCCTCGCGCGAGACCAGGCCTTCCTGCTGGAGCTGGTCCGTAATGCCGGTGACGTTGCCGCCGGTGACCATCATGCGGCGCGACAGCTCGCCCATCTTCAGGCCTTCCGGATGGCGGTCGAGCTGGGACATCAGGTCGAAGCGCGGCAGGGTGCAGGCGAAATCCTGGCGCAGCCGCGAGCGGATGTCGGCCTCGACCAGGTTGGTGCAGGTCAAGAGGCGCAGCCACAGGCGCAGGGCATCATGGGCATTATCGTCGGCGCTGGTTTCGAGATCGACCGGCGCTTCTTCGGCGCCGGCCTTGGTGGCGGCCTCGGCGGCAGGTGGGATGGGCATCGCGACACGCTGGTTGTTTGATGCCTCAAGTATATGCGCTCGCACGCCGCCACGGGCCGGCGCACGCCTCAATCCACCTTGGCGCCCGAGTCCTTGACCACCTTGGCCCACTTGGTGAGCTCGGCGCGGATAAAGGCGGCGAACTGCTCCGGCGTGTTGCCGACCGGATCGGCGCCCTGGGCCAGCAGCTTCTCCCGCACGGCCGGCGTGGCCAGCGAGCGCGCGACTTCCTGCTGGACGCGCGCGACGATGTCGTGCGGCGTGCCGGCGGGCGCCAGCAAGCCGAACCAGGAGCTGGCCTCGAAGCCCGGCAGGCGGGCCGCTTCGGCCACCGTCGGCACGCCCGGCAGCGCCGGCGAGGGCTTGGCGCTGGTGACCGCCAGCGCCTTGAGCTTGCCGCCCTTGATCAGCGCCATCGACGAGGGCAGGTTGTCGAACATGAGCTGCATGGTGCCGCCGGCCAGGTCGGTCAGCGCCGGGCCGCTGCCCTTGTAAGGGAAGTGCACCATGAAGGTACGGGTCTGGGTCTTGAACAGCTCGCCTGCCAGGTGGATCGAGGTGCCATTGCCGCTCGAGGCCATATTGAGCTTGCCGGGATTGGCACGTGCATAGGCGATCAGGTCCGTCACGCTGTTGATCCGGTTCTGCTGCGCAAAGGCGGGGTTGACCACCAGCACATTGGGCACCGACGCGACCTCAGTGATGGGTGAGAAGTCCTTGATCGGGTCGAACGGCAGCTTGCCGTACAGCGACTGGTTGATGCCATGCGTGCCCACCGTGCCCATCAACAGCGTGTAGCCATCCGGCGCGGCCTTGGCGACCATGTCGGCGCCGATGTTGCCGCCCGCGCCCGGCCGGTTGTCGACGACTACGTTCCAGCCCTGCAGCTTCGACAGCTCCGCAGCCACCGCGCGCGCCAGGATGTCCGTCGTGCCGCCGGCGGGGAACGGCACCACCAGGCGGATCGGCTTGTTGGGGTAGGGGTCCGCGGCTTGCGCGGGTGCTTGCCAGGCGAGGGTGCCAAGGCAAGCGCTGGCGATGGTGGCAAGCAGCCTTTGGGCCGCGCGGCGGCGGGTGCGGTGCATGGGGTCTCCTTGTGGGTGCCTGCGTTTTGCTGGAGGGCGCGACGACGCGGTGCGTTCGTCGATGCATCCGCAAGGCTGCTGCATTGTAGTGTCGGGATAACAATGTGCCGATGAGGTGATGCCCTAGGACCGGCGCGAGTCCGCCATGAAAAAAGGCACCCGAAGGTGCCTTTGCAGTGCCGCGCGGATGCGCTTAGAACTTGTGGCGGATACCCACGCCGACGCCCAGCATGTTGTCGTTGTTGGAGCCGAGGAAGTAGCCGTTGGCGAAGCTGATTGCCGACGTGTCGAAGTTCAGGCCGGCGTTCTTCGCGTATGCGGCCGTCAGGTAGACGTCGGTACGCTTGGACAGGCTGTAGTCGGCGATGAACGAAACCTGCCAGGGATTGGCGAGGTGGGTGTTGCCGCCGAAGTTCTTGACGTCGTCGTAGTTGTACTGCAGCGTCAGGCCCAGCGGTGCGGTGACCTGGTAGTTGGCGCCGATCCAGTAGTAGTTGTCGCGCAGAATGGGTGCGCCGTTCTGTGCCTTGGCCTGGCCCCAGCGATAGCCGCCCATGATCTTGGCCGGGCCGAAGGCATAGCTGCCCGCCACTGCCGCCTTCTTGAACGTGCCGGTGTCGCCGGTCGCGCTCAGGGTCGGGTTGTACTGGTCGTAGGCGACGGTCGCGCCGAACGGACCGGCGGCGTACGCCACGCCGGCGCCGTAGCCGGTGTCGCGGCGGAACTGGCCCGGGACTTCGCCGTTGCCTGCCACGCCGTTACCGAAGGACCAGTGCGCAATCGCGGTCACCGGGCCGAACACGCCGGTGTACTTGGCGGTGTTGTCGGAGCGGAAGTTCAGGCCGAGCTGGGCGACCACCGGCTCATACTGGGTGGCGTAGCCGCTGGGCGAGAAGTTGGCGAGCAGGTCGAACAGCGTGGTGTACTGGCGACCGAAGGTGAAGCGGCCAGCCTGGGCGCTTTCGATACCCACGTACGCCTGACGACCGAACAGGCGGCCGCCTTGCTGCAGAGAGCCGGTGTCTAGGGCGAAGCCACTTTCGAGCACGAACAGCGCCTTCAAGCCGCCGCCCAGGTCTTCCACGCCGCGCAGGCCCCAACGCGAGCCGGACAGGCCGCCGGAGGACATGCGATAGACGGAGTTGCCGCGGCCGGTACTGAGGCCGTTGGCGGCTGACGGCGCAACGCCGAGGTGATTGACGTATTCGAGGTTCATATCCGCAACGCCGTACAGCGTCACGCTGGACTGGGCCTGAGCGGCACCTGCGAATGCACCCAACGCAGCCAGCGCGAGAAGCGATTTTTTCATGCTCGATGATCTCCGTATAAGAATTATTGGTGGCTAGCGGAGAAACCTCCTGAGTCTCCATTTTCCGCTTACCCAACTTCGTCAGAAGCTGCCAACTACTGTAACAAACCGCCCTCGATTCACAATCGGGTTCACTGCCCTTGTCAGCTTTTCACAACTCAGGGTTTTGGAGTATCCGGCGCTTGCCAGTGCGCGCGCGGCGGGAGAAACCCGGCAACTCGGCCACGGTACAATGCGGGAAATCCCGAGGGCGTATTCACCGGGCCGTCTCCCCCCTTCAGCCAGGGAGTAGGACGCGGAATCGCCCCGAGTAACCATCAGTGCATGCATCCATGGATACCTTGATTCGCGAATTCGATGTGGCCTTGCGCGCGATCGCAGGCGTCACCCGCGCCAGCCGCGCCAATCCTGCCGAGGCGCTTGCGCCCGATGCGCAGGGCCTCGACGAGACGCAACGCCGCCACGTGGCCGGGCTCATGCGCATCAACCACGTGGGCGAGGTCTGCGCGCAGGCCCTTTACCAGGCCCAGAAGCTGAGCGCGCGCACGCCGCAGGTTCGCGCCCAGATGGATGAGGCGGCGCGCGAGGAAGAAGACCACCTTGGCTGGTGCGCCGAACGGCTGCGCGAGCTCGGCTCGCGTCCCAGCCTGCTCAACCCGCTCTGGTACGCGGGCGCGTTTGCCATCGGCTGGGCGGCGGGGCGCGCGGGCGACCGGATCAGCCTGGGCTTCGTCTCCGAGACCGAGTACCAGGTCGAGCAGCACCTGAATGGCCATCTGGAACAGATCCCCATTGCCGACGACCGGTCGCGCGCGATCCTGGAGCAGATGCGCGACGACGAGGCGAGGCACGGCGCTGCCGCGCGCGAGGCGGGCGGCATGCCGCTGCCGTCGCCGGTGCGTGCGATGATGCGGGCGGCCTCCAAGGTGATGACCACCGCCGCTTATCGGATCTGAGGGACGGCGCCGGCGCGCGATGCCCCCGCCAGCGTCGGCGCAGGCCCGCCCCGTGGCACCGTGCCCCGGCAGGCCTGGTACCCTTCGCACGCGGGGTAGACGCCAAAACGTTGTATCCTTCCATCGGTCCGGCTCGGCCGTTTTTCCTGCTGCAGGCAGTTCCTTCCTCAGTTGTTCTCAGGTGGTTTCTCTGCTTTCTTCCATAAGACCTTCATTTCATTGGGAATTCACTTTTTCGGTGCGCGAGGTGTGCGCGCTAAGTCATTGTTCTAATTAAAAAAATCCGGATTGTTGCACTACAACGAGCCTTGACCCGTCAAATCGCTTCCTCTAAAGTGGGAAATAGTGTGAGGAAGTGTGATTTTGTGTGAAAACGCAGTCTGGCTATGGGATCATCGCCCAACGTCGGATTCAAAGGATTCACGCGCCAGCCGGCGGTAAGCATGCCGGCGCGGACCGGGAGCTAGCTTGTTTCAGGGAGCATCGGCGCTGTCACTGGATGCCAAGGGCCGGATGTCGATTCCGGCGCGGCACCGTGAGGCGCTACAACAGCAGGCCGAGGGCCGGGTTACGCTGACCAAGCACCCGGATGGCTGCCTGCTGCTGTTTCCGCGCCCTGAATGGGAAAACTTCCGTAGCCGCATTGCGGCTTTGCCGATGGACGCGCACTGGTGGAAGCGCATCTTCCTGGGCAATGCCGCAGACGTCGACATGGATGGCGCGGGCCGGGTGCTGATCGCACCTGAGCTGCGTGGTGCCGCCTTGCTCGACAAGGAAGTCATGCTGCTCGGTATGGGCAGCCATTTCGAAGTCTGGGATGCCGCAACCTACGCCGCCAAGGAACAGCAGGCGATGGCGCAGGGCATGCCGGAAGCATTGAAGAATTTCTCTTTCTGACGAGGTCATGAGCTCAACCCAAACGCCGGGGACCACCGCCCTGCGCCATCGCACCGTGTTGCTGGACGAGGCTGTCGAAGCCCTGGTCTGGCGGCCCGATGGCGTCTACGTGGACGGCACCTTCGGCAGAGGGGGGCACAGCCGGGCAATTCTGGCCCGGCTGGGCCCGGCCGGGGCACTGGTGGCCTTCGACAAGGATCCGGCAGCAATCGCAGAGGCGGGCACCATCATGGATGCCCGCTTCTCCATTGAGCACACCAGCTTCGCCGAGATGCCGGCGGCGCTGGCGGGCCGGGGGAAGGTCGCCGGGATATTGCTCGACCTGGGCATCAGCTCGCCCCAGATCGACGACGCGGAGCGGGGTTTCTCCTTTCGCTTCGAGGGGCCGCTGGACATGCGCATGGACACGACGCGCGGCATTACCGCCGCGCAGTGGCTGGCGCAAGCGGATGAGCAAGACATCGCAAGGGTGATACGGGACTATGGGGAAGAACGGTTTGCTGTACAGATTGCAAAGGCGGTTGTTGCTCGCCGGAGCGAACCCGGCCATGGCGGACCGCTTACCACTACTGCCGAGCTTGCCGCGCTCGTGGCGAAAGCCGTCAAAACACGCGAGAAGGGTCAGGACCCTGCGACCCGCACCTTTCAGGCTCTACGGATTCACGTCAATCAAGAGCTTGCGGACCTCGAAAGCGGCCTGAGCGCGGCTTACGACCTGTTGCAGGAAGGCGGGCGGCTGGTGGTCATCAGCTTTCATTCGCTTGAGGACCGCATCGTCAAGCGGTTCATGCAGGCGCACGCCCGTCCGCAGCAGAATGCCGATCCCGCCATGCGCCGCGCGCCCCTGCGCGCGGACCAGCTGCCCCAGCCCACGCTGAAGCTGCTCGGCCGGGTCAAGCCGGGCGCCGAAGAGGTTGCCGCCAACCCGCGTGCCCGCTCCGCGGTGATGCGCGTGGCCGAGAAGCTGCCGTCCCTGGCATCCCTTTCGTCCGCCTCCACCCAGAAGGCGGGCCGCCCATGAACCGCCTGACTTTCTTCCTGCTGGCTGCCCTGATGCTGTGCGCGCTCTCGCTGGTGAGCGCGCAGCACCAGGCCCGCACCCTGTTCGTCGCCCACGAGCGCGCGCAGGCGGAAGAAAAGCAGCTCGACATCGACTGGTCCCGCTTGCAGTACCAGCAGAGCTCGCTTGGCAAGAGCGCGCGCATTGCGGACGCGGCGCGGGCACAGCTGAAGATGACGCCGGTGCTTCCCGGCAGGACCCAATACCTGGCCGGCGTAGTGCTGGACGCGCCGCCCGCCAGCGCGCCTGCGGCTGCAGCGCCCGAGGGGAGTAAGCCATGACCATCGCACGGCCCTCGCATAACGCCCAGCGCGGCAACCCTTCGCGTCCGCGCACCGGCCAGTTCGCCGCCAGCCCCGTGCTTGGCCTGCGCTTGCCGATGTGGCGCTCCAAGCTGGTGGTGTTCATGATGTTCGCCGCCTTCGTCGCCCTGGCGGGGCGCGCGCTCTGGATCCAGGGCCCGGGCAACCAGTTCTACGAGGCCGAAGGCAAGAAGCGCTTCCAGCGCACGCTCGAGCTGCCGGCAACGCGCGGCAAGATTCTCGACCGCAATGGCCTGGTGCTGGCGACCAGCCTGCCCGTCAAGGCCATCTGGGCGGTCCCGGAGGACGTGCCCGACGAGATCGACGCGGACAAGATTCGCCAGTTGAGCAAGCTGCTCGACATGAGCGACAAGGAACTGCGCCGCAAGTTTACGGAAGACAAGAGCTTCGTCTACCTGAAGCGCCAGGTGCTGCCGGATGCCGCGGACAAGATCGCCGCGCTCAAGATCGAAGGCATCCACCAGACCCGCGAATACAAGCGCTTCTACCCGGAAGGCGAAGCGATGGCGCACATCGTCGGCTTTACCAATGTGGAAGACCGCGGCCAGGAAGGCGTGGAGCTGGCGCGCGAGGCCGTGCTGGCCGGCAAGTCCGGCGCGCGCCAGGTGATCAAGGACCGCCTTGGCCGCGTGGTGGAGGATGTGGGCATCCTCAAGACCCCGCGCGATGGCGAGGACCAGCAGCTCTCCATCGACGCCAAGATCCAGTACCTGGCCTACAACGAGGTCAAGGCCATCGTCGAGCGCAGCAAGGCCAAGGCGGCCAGCGCCGTGGTGCTTGACGCGCAGACCGGCGAGGTGCTGGCGCTGGCCAACTGGCCGACCTACAACCCGAATGACCGCACCCGGCTGTCTGGCGAGCAACTGCGCAACCGGGTCCTGACCGACACCTTCGAGCCGGGCTCGATGATGAAGCCGATCACGATCGGCCTGGCGCTGCAGCTCAAGCGCGTCACGCCCTCGACGGTATTTGCCACGACCGGCAAGTTCAACTACGAAGGCGCCACCATCAGCGACACCCACAACTACGGGGCGCTGACCGTGGCCGGCATCATCCAGAAGTCCAGCAACATCGGCACGACCAAGATCTCGATGCTGCTCAAGCCGCAGGAAATGTGGGATATGTATATGAGCGTGGGCCTGGGTCAGGCGCCCAAGATCGGTTTCCCCGGCGCCGTGGCCGGACGGGTGCGCCCGTACAAGAGCTGGCGGCCCATCGAGCAGGCGACCATGTCCTATGGCTACGGCCTGTCGGTGTCGCTGTTCCAGATCGCCCACGCCTACACCATCTTCGCCCATGACGGCGAGCTGATTCCGGTCACCATGTTCCGCAACCAGGGCCCGGTCACCGGCGAGCGCGTGCTGTCTCCCGAAGTGGCGCGCCAGGTGCGGGCCATGCTGGAGACGGTGACGGCGCCGGGCGGCACCGCGCCCGAGGCCCAGGTGATGGGCTACCGGGTTGGCGGCAAGACGGGCACGGCGTACAAGCACGTGGGCCGCGGCTACGACCGCAGCAAGTACCGGGCTTCCTTCATCGGCCTGGCGCCGATGTCGAACCCGCGCGTGATCGTGGCCGTGAGCGTGGATGAGCCTACCTCCGGCAGCCACTACGGCGGCGCCGCGGCGGGCCCGGCCTTCTCCGCGATTACCGGCGGCGCGCTGCGCGCGCTCAATGTGCAACCGGATTCGCCGATTCGCCAATTGGTGGTCAGCGACAAGGTGCAGGAAAGCGAACCGTGGAGCGCGACGCAATGAGCCGGACGCTGCTCCCACTCGAAGTGGCCGCGCAGGCCGCCGACGCGCTGGCCTGGCTGCGCCAGCACGCCCCCGCCGGCGCCAAGCTGACCGGCGACACGCGCCGGCTGGCCCAGGGCGACGTGTTCGTTGCTTATGTGCTGGGCAATGCGCGCCTGTCGACCGATGCGCGCCCGCATATCGCCCAGGCCATCGCCCGCGGCGCCAGCGCCGTGGTCTTTGAGGCCGATGGCTTCACCTGGCCGCACGGCGAAGGCGTGCCGCATCTTGGCGTGTCCGGCCTGCATCAGCTCGCCGGGCCGATCGCCGCCGGCTGGTATGAGAACGGCGCGCGCGATCTCGCCGTGACCGGCATCACCGGCACCAATGGCAAGACGTCGTGCAGCCAGTGGCTGGCGCGCGTGCTGCAGGCCGCGGGCAAGCGCTGTGCCACCATCGGCACGCTTGGCACCGGTTTTCCCGATGCGCTCGCGGCGACCGGCTTCACCACGCCCGACGCCGTCCAGCTGCAGGACAGCCTGGCCGCGCTGCATGGCGCCGGCGCGCGCGCGGTGGCGATGGAAGTGTCCTCGCACGGCCTGGAGCAAGGCCGCGTGGCCGGCACGCACTTCGCGGTGGCGGTGCTGACCAACCTGACCCAGGACCATCTCGATTACCACGGCACCATGGCCGAGTACGAGGCGGCCAAGGCCCTGCTGTTCCAATGGCCCGGCCTGCGTGCCGCCGTGATCAATCGTGACGACGCCATGGGCGCGCGCCTGCTGGCCAATCCCGCGCTCGCCTCGCAAGTGATTGAATACGGCATTGACGGCGCGGCCGGCCCGACCCGCAAGGCAGGCCAGTGGCTGCGCGCCACCAACGTGCGCGCCACCGCCGCTGGCACCGCCTTCCATGTGGATGGCAGCTTCGGCAGCGCTGATGTCAGCACGCCGATGATCGGCGCGTTCAATGTCAGCAACCTGCTCGCCGTGCTGGGCGCCACGCTGGCCAACGGCATTGCCTGGGACGCCGCCATCGACGCGCTGCGCACACTCAAGCCGGTCGACGGCCGCATGGAGTTGTTCGGCGGCAGCCACGGCGGCCAGGACGGCCCGCTGGCGGTGGTCGATTACGCCCACACGCCGGACGCGCTGGAAAAGACCCTGGAAGCGCTGCGCCCCGTGGCGCAGGCCCGCAAAGGCCGGCTGTGGTGCGTGTTCGGCTGCGGCGGCGACCGCGACCCGATCAAGCGCCCCCTGATGGGCAAAGTCGCCGAGCGGCTTGCCGACGAGGTCGTGCTGACCAGCGACAACCCGCGCAGCGAAGACCCGCAAGACATCCTGAACGCCATTGCCGACGGCATGGCCGACCGTAGCCGCGCGCACCTGATCGAGGACCGCGCCGCCGCCATCCTGTATGCCATCAAGCACGCCACCGCAGCCGACGTGGTGCTGGTGGCCGGCAAGGGGCACGAAGCCACCCAGGAGGTGCATGGCCGCAAGCGGCCGTTCTCCGACCGCGAGCATGTCCGGCTGACGCTGGGCACGCGTGGGGTGTCCGCATGACGCAATACACCATGACCGATTTGCAGCAAGCCGCCGGCTGGATCGCCGGCGCGCGTATTTCCGGGCCCGACGGCGCCGCCAGCCGGCGTTTCTCGCGCGTGCTGACCGACAGCCGCACGGTCCAGCCGGGCGACCTGTTCGTCGCGCTCAAGGGCGAGCGCTTCGACGCGCACGATTTCCTGGCCGACGTGGTGGCGCGCGGCGCCGCCGCGGTGCTGGTGGAGCGCGAGCCTGACGCCGCGCTTGGCATTCCCGCCATCGTGGTGCCGGGTACCCGCCTGGGGCTGGGCCAGCTGGCCGCCGGCTGGCGCCGCCGTTTCAGCCTGCCCGCGGTCGCGGTGACGGGCAGCAACGGCAAGACCACGGTCAAGGAAATGATCGCCGCGATCTTCGCGGCGGCGGTAGGGGAGGGCGCTCGCCTGGCAACGGGCGGCAACCTGAACAACGATATCGGCCTGCCGCTGACCGTGCTGCGGCTGTCCGCGGCGCACCGGCTCGCCGTGCTCGAGCTTGGCATGAACCACCCGGGCGAGACCGTCTACCTGGCCGGCATCGCCCAGCCCACTGTGGCGGTGGTGACCAATGCGCAGCGCGAGCACCAGGAGTTCATGGTGAACGTCGAGGCCGTGGCGCATGAACACGCGGCGGCGATCGCGGCATTGCCCGCCGACGGCGTGGCCGTGTTCCCGCTCGACGCCGAAGGCGGCGGCGAGCATGCCGGCATCTGGCGCCAGGCAGCCGGCGCGCGCCGCGTGCTGTCGTTCGGCCTGGATGCCCGTGCCGATGTCCGCGCCGACGTGGCGCTCGACGACGGCGTGCAAGTGATGCAGGTCCGCGCGCCTGACGCCGCGTTCGAGGTGCGGCTGTCGGTGCTCGGCACCCACAACGTGCGCAACGCGCTGGCGGCGATCGCCTGCGCGCTGGGCGCGGGCGTTGGCATCGAGGCGATCCAGGCGGGGCTGGCCGGGTTTGCCGCGGTCAAGGGCCGGTTGCAGGTCAAGCACACCACCGGCGGCACGCTGGTGATCGACGACAGCTACAACGCCAACCCTGACTCGGTCCGCGCGGCCATCGACGTGCTGGCCGGGTTTGCCGCGCCACGCCTGCTGGTGCTCGGCGACATGGGGGAAGTGGGCGACCAGGGGCCGGCTTTCCATACGGAAATCGGGGCCTATGCGCACGCGCGCGGCATCGAGGCGCTGTGGGCGACCGGCGAGGCCATGGTGCACACCGTGCAAGCGTTTGGCACGGGAGCCCGGCATTTCGAGCGTGCCGAAGACCTCGCCCAGGCCCTGGTGGAAGACAAGGACGGTACCGTGGCAGGCGCAAGCGCGGTACTGATTAAGGGATCGCGGTTCATGCGGATGGAACGGATGGTGGATGCGCTGGTCGCAGACACGTCCGCGCATTAATTGTCATCGACGGTTAGTTAATCAATCAGATAGCCCGGCACCGCCGGGCGGTTGTCGAAAGGAATACGGAAACACGATGTTATTGGCTCTGGCCCAGTGGCTGCAAAACGACTACAGCTTCCTGCGGGTCTTCAACTACCTGACCTTCCGCGCGGTGATGGCCAACCTCACCGCGCTTTTGATCGGGCTCGGCCTTGGGCCGTGGGTGATCCGCAAGCTGACCGAACTGAAGATCGGCCAGGCGGTGCGCACCATCGGCCCGCAGTCGCACCTGGTCAAGGCCGGCACGCCCACCATGGGCGGCGTGCTGGTGCTGGTGTCGATCGCCATCTCCACGTTGCTCTGGTGCGACTGGGGCAACCGCTTTATCTGGGTCGTGATGCTGGTGACCCTGGGCTACGGCGCGATCGGCTGGGTGGATGACTACCGCAAGGTGGTCTATCGCGATCCGCGCGGCATGTCGAGCCGCGAGAAGTTTTTCTGGCAGACCCTGATCGGCCTGGTGGCCGCGGTCTACCTGGCGTTTTCGGTGTCGGAAAGCAGCAATGTGCGGGTGTGGGACCTGTTCCTGGGCTGGGTCGAAGGCGGTTTGTCGCTCGATATGCCTTACAAGTCCAACCTGATCGTGCCCTTCTTCAAGGAAGTGAGCTATCCGCTGGGCGTGGCCGGCTTCATCGTGCTGACCTACCTGGTGATCGTGGGCTCGAGCAACGCGGTGAACCTGACCGATGGCCTGGACGGCCTGGTGATCATGCCGGTGGTGCTGGTCGGCAGCGGCCTGGGCGTGTTTGCCTACGTGATGGGGAGTTCGGTCTACAGCAAGTACCTGCTGTTCCCGCATATTCCCGGGGCCGGCGAGTTGCTGATCTTCTGTTCGGCGCTGGCGGGGGCGGGCCTGGCCTTCCTCTGGTTCAACGCCCACCCGGCCCAGGTGTTCATGGGCGACGTCGGTGCGCTGGCGCTGGGCGGCGCGCTGGGCACGGTGGCGGTGATCGTGCGCCAGGAGATCGTGCTGTTCGTGATGGGCGGCATCTTCGTGGTGGAAACGCTGTCGGTGATGCTGCAGGTGGGCTGGTTCAAGATCACCAAGCGGCGCTACGGCGAGGGCAGGCGGTTGTTCAAGATGGCGCCGCTGCATCACCACTTTGAATTGTCGGGCTGGAAGGAAACGCAGGTGACGGTGCGCTTCTGGATCATCACCATGCTGCTGGTGCTGATCGGGCTGTCGTCGCTCAAGTTGCGCTGAACCGGCGCATATCTATCAACGCAGTAACGAGAAAGGCGGGAATCGAAGTGTTTGGCGAGTTGCAAAAACCTCATGTGCTGGTGCTGGGCCTCGGTGAATCGGGGCTGGCGATGGCGCGCTGGTGCGGCCTGTATGGTGCCCCCGTGCGCGTTGCCGACACGCGCGAGGCTCCTGCCAACCTGGTCTTCCTGCAAGCCGAGCTGCCTTCGGCAGAATTTCATGGCGGTGTCCTGACTGAAGCACTGCTGGACGGCATCGAACTGGTGACGATCAGCCCCGGCCTGTCGCCGCTGGAGAGCGATACCGCCGCGTTGCTGGCTGCGGCGCGCGAGCGTGGGATTCCAGTATGGGGCGAGATCGAGCTGTTCGCGCGTGCGCTGGCGCACATGCAGGCAGAGTCGGGCTACGCGCCGAAGCTGCTGGCCATCACCGGCACCAACGGCAAGACCACCACCACCGCGCTGACCGGCCGCCTTGTTGAGCGCGCCGGCAAGAGCGTGGCGGTGGCGGGCAATATCAGCCCGTCGGCGCTGGACAAGCTGTCCGCCTGCATCGCCTCGGCCACGCTGCCCGAGGTCTGGGTGCTGGAGCTGTCGAGCTTCCAGCTGGAGACCACGCACACGCTGGCGCCGCATGCCGCCACGGTGCTCAATATCACCCAGGACCACCTGGACTGGCACGGCAGCATGGAAGCCTATGCCGCCGCCAAGGCACGGATCTTCGGCCCGGCGCCGGCGCCCGGCGAAACCGGCTGCGTGCAGATCCTGAACCGCAACGATCGCACGAGCCTTGACATGGCACGGCCGGCCAGCGCGCCGGTGACCTTCGGCACCGATCTGCCCGAGTTCCCGGGCAGCTTCGGCATCCAGCGCGAGGGCGGCATGCCCTGGCTGGTGGTGGCCGAGCCCGATGGCGAAGCCGAGGGCGAGAACAAGCCGCGTCGCCGCAAGGCCGCGGCCTCCGACAGCGTGGAAGCCATGCCGGTACGCCACAAGCGCCTGATGCCGGCCGACGCACTACATATCCGCGGCATGCACAACGCTACCAACGCCATGGCCGCGCTGGCGCTGTGCCGTGCCATCGACCTGCCGCTGAACGCGTTGCTGCACGGCCTGCGCGAGTACCGCGGCGAGCCGCACCGCGTGGAGTGGGTCGCCACGGTGGATGACGTCGAGTTCTTCGATGACAGCAAGGGCACCAATGTGGGCGCCACCGTCGCTGCCTTGTCGGGCCTGGACAAGCGTGTCGTGCTGATTGCCGGCGGGGAAGGCAAGGGCCAGGATTTCTCGCCGCTGGCCGCGCCGGTGGCGCAGTATGCGCGCGCCGTGGTGCTGATCGGCAAGGATGCGGGCGAGCTGCGCCGTGCGTTGCAGGACACCGGCGTCACGCTGGCTGATGCCGCCACGCTGGAGCAGGCCGTGACGCTGGCCGCCAGTGCGGCGCAGGGCGGCGACGCCGTGCTGCTGTCGCCGGCTTGCGCCAGCCTCGACATGTTCCGTAACTATGTGCACCGCGCCGAAGTCTTTTGCGCCGCGGTGGAAGAACTGGCGATGTCCAGGGGGATCGTGCCATGAGCGACGCACAGGTCAAGCGCAGCGGCTTTATCGGGGCCACCATCGGCAACGCCTGGGGCGGCTTGCGCGATGCGGTGTCCGGCGTCAAGCCAACGCGCTCGCGCATGATGGAGTACGACCAGCCGCTGCTGTGGGTGGCGATCGTGCTGCTCGCGCTTGGCCTGGTGATGGTCTATTCGGCCTCGATCGCGCTGCCTGACTCGCCGCGCTACGCCAACTACCGCGAGAGCCACTTCCTCGCGCGGCACGCATTCGCGCTGTTCATCGGGCTGTCCATGGGCCTGCTGGCCTTCCAGATCCCGGTCAAGTTCTGGGACAAGTACGCGCCCAAGCTGTTCGTGATCGCGCTGGTGATGCTGATCATCGTGCTGGTGCCGTTCGTGGGCAAGGGCGTGAATGGCGCGCGGCGCTGGATTCCGCTGGGCATCATGAACTTCCAGCCGTCCGAGTTCATGAAGCTGGCGGTGGTGCTGTACACCGCCAACTACACCGTGCGCAAGCAGGAGTGGATGCAGAACGTGGGCAAGGGCTTCCTGCCGATGGGCGTGGCGGTGGTGGTGGTGGGCATGCTGCTGCTGCTGGAGCCCGACATGGGCGCCTTCCTGGTGGTGGCCACTGTCGCCATGGGCATCCTCTTCCTCGGCGGCATCAACGGCAAGCTGTTCGCCGGCCTGGTCGGCGTGGCGGTGGGCGCCTTCGCGCTGCTGATCACGGCGTCGCCCTGGCGGCGCGAGCGGATCTTCGCGTATCTCAACCCGTGGGAAGAAGCCAACGCGCTCGGCAAGGCCTACCAGCTCACCCACTCGCTGATCGCCTTCGGTCGCGGCGAGTGGACCGGGGTGGGGCTGGGCGGCAGCATCGAGAAGCTGCACTACCTGCCGGAGGCGCACACCGACTTCATCCTCGCCGTGATTGGCGAGGAATTCGGCTTTGTGGGCGTACTGGTGGTGATCGTCCTGTTCTACTGGATGGTGCGCCGCGCCTTTGGCATCGGCCGCACCGCGCTGCAGCTCGACCGTACCTTTGCCGGCTTGGTGGCCAAGGGCATCGGCATCTGGGTAGGCTGGCAGACCTTTATCAATATGGGCGTGAACCTGGGCCTGCTGCCCACCAAGGGGCTGACCTTGCCGCTGGTGAGCTACGGCGGCTCGGGCATCCTGATGAACTGCGTGGCGCTGGCGATCCTGCTGCGGATTGACTATGAGAACCGGGTGATGATGCGCGGAGGGAAGGTATGACCGTAGCGCAGCATCACCTGGTTCCGGCGGAGGCTAACTTCCTGCGTAAGCAGGAAGTTAAGCGCAGCGGCCGTAGCCAGAACCATCCAATGATGCGCGGAGGGAAGGTATGACCGCACCGCGCACCTTGCTCGTGATGGCTGGCGGCACCGGGGGGCATGTCTTCCCCGGGCTGGCGGTCGCGCGTGCGCTGCGTGAGCAGGGCTGGCGGGTGGTATGGCTGGGCAACCGCACCGGCATGGAAGCCACGCTGGTGCCCAAGTACGACATCCCGATGGAGTTCATCCAGTTTGGCGGACTGCGTGGCAAAGGCCCGCTGACCATGCTGCTGCTGCCGCTGAACCTGCTGCGCGCCTTCTGGCAAAGCCTGCAGGCGCTGCGCCGGGTGCGGCCTGACGTGGTGCTGGGCATGGGCGGCTATATTACGTTCCCCGCCGGCATGATGGCCTCGCTGCTGGGGCGGCCGCTGGTGCTGCACGAGCAGAATTCGATTGCCGGGCTGGCCAACAAGGTGCTGGCCAAGGTCGCGGACCGGGTGCTGTGCGCCTTCCCCAATGCCCTGCCGGACAGTGAGTGGACCGGCAACCCGGTGCGCGACGAAGTGGCGCACATGCCGGCGCCCGAGGCGCGCTACGACAGCCGCACCGGCCCGTTGCGGCTGCTGGTGGTGGGCGGCAGCCTGGGCGCGGCGGCGCTCAATGAAGTCGTGCCGAAGGCGCTGGCGCTGCTGCCGCAAGACGAGCGCCCGCTGGTCAAGCACCAGGCCGGCGCGAAGCAGATCGACGCGCTGCGCGCCAACTACCAGGCCGCCGGCGTGGCGGCGGAAACATTGCCTTTTATCGACGACATGGCGGCGGCATACGCGCAGGCGGATCTGGTGATCTGCCGCGCGGGCGCAATGACCGTGTCGGAGGTGGCGGCGGCAGGCGTGGCGGCACTATTCGTGCCGTTCCCGCATGCGGTCGATGACCACCAGACCACCAATGCGCAATTCCTCTCGGCCCAGGATGCCGCCTTGCTGGTCCAACAGAACGAACTGACCGCGAGCGGGCTGGCGCAGACGCTGGCCTCGCTGTCGCGGCCCCGACTCAGAGAGATGGCGCATCAGGCGCGCGGTCTTGCCAAGCCGGATGCGACCCGGCGCGTGGCGGAGATCTGCAGCCAGATGGCCAGGGATTGAACCAACGGATTCATGAAGCACATCGTCAAGAACATCCATTTCGTAGGCATCGGCGGCGCCGGCATGAGCGGCATCGCGGAGGTCCTGTTGAACCTGGGATACAAGGTCTCGGGTTCCGACGTGGGCAGCAATGCCGCCACGCGGCGCCTCGCGTCGCTGGGCGCGACCGTGATGCACGGGCATGATGCTGCCAATGTCAACGGCGCCAATGCCGTGGTGGTGTCCACTGCCGTCACCAACGACAACCCCGAGGTGCTGACCGCGCGCGCCAAGCGCATCCCGGTGGTGCCGCGCGCGGTGATGCTGGCCGAGTTGATGCGCCTGAAGCAGGGCGTGGCCATCGCCGGCACGCACGGCAAGACCACCACCACCAGCCTGGTGGCCTCGGTGCTGGCCGAAGGCGGGCTCGATCCCACCTTCGTGATCGGCGGCCGGCTCAACTCGGCGGGCGCCAACGCGCGCCTCGGCACGGGCGACTTCATCGTGGCCGAGGCCGACGAGTCGGATGCCTCGTTCCTGAACCTGTTCCCGGTGATCGAGGTCATCACCAACATCGACGCCGACCACATGGACACCTACGGGCATGACTTTGCCCGGCTCAAGCAGGCGTTCGTGGAGTTCACCCAGCGCCTGCCGTTCTACGGCATCGCCGTGCTGTGCGTGGACGACCCCAATGTGCGCGAGATCATGCCGTTCGTGTCCAAGCCGATCGTGCGCTACGGCTTTGCTGAGGATGCACAGATTCGCGCGGTCAATGCGCGCGCCGTTGACGGCCAGATGCATTTCACCGTGCTGCGCCAGTTGAACGGCCATGCCGAGGCACCGCTGGACGTGGTGCTGAACCTGCCGGGCATGCACAACATCCAGAACGCGCTGGCGGCGATTGCCATCGCCACCGAGCTGGAAGTACCGGACGCCGCCATCGTCAAGGCGCTGCGCGAGTTCCACGGGGTGGGACGCCGCTTCCAGCGCTATGGCGAAGTGGCATGCGTTGGCACCGACGCGCGGGGCGAGGCCAAGAGCGAAGGCACGTTCACGCTGGTGGACGACTACGGCCACCATCCGGTCGAGATGGCCGCGACGCTGGCCGCCGCGCGCGGTGCGTTCCCGGGGCGCCGGCTGGTGCTGGCGTTCCAGCCGCACCGCTATACCCGCACGCGCGATTGCTTCGAGGACTTCGTCAAGGTGCTGGGCACCGTGGATGCGCTGCTGCTGGCCGAGGTCTATGCCGCCGGCGAAGCGCCGATTGTGGCCGCCGACGGCCGCGCGCTGACGCGCGCGTTGCGCGTGGCAGGCAAGGTTGAACCCGTTTTTGTGGAGCAGATCGACGAAATGCCGCAGGCTATCCTGAACGCCGTGCGTCCCGGCGATGTGGTGGTGACGATGGGCGCGGGCACGATCGGTACCGTGCCCGGACAACTGGTTTCGCAGCAAGCTGGGGGGCAGGCATGAGCTTCGTCGCCCATCCCAATATCGATCCCAAAGCGCTGGGCAAGGTTGGCGTGCTGCTCGGCGGCCGCTCGGCCGAACGCGAGATCTCGCTGCTCTCGGGCAACGGCGTGCTGGCCGCGCTGCGCTCGGGCGGCGTCGATGCCCATGCCTTCGATCCCGGCCTGCAGTCGGTGGCCGAGCTGGCCACGGCTGGCTTCGATCGCGTCTTCATTGCCCTGCATGGCCGCTACGGCGAGGATGGCACCATCCAGGGCCTGCTCGAGCAACTCGGCGTGCCCTATACCGGCAGCGGCGTGCTGGCCTCGGCGCTGGCCATGGACAAGCAGGCCACCAAGCGCCTGTGGACCACGCACGGGCTGCCCACGCCGCGCTTCGCCATGCTGCACGCCGATACCGATTTCGACGCCGTGGTGGCCGACCTGGGCCTGCCGCTGATCGTCAAGCCGGCGCGCGAGGGCTCGTCCATCGGCCTGACCAAGGTGACCGAAGCCGGCCAGATGCGCGCCGCCTTCGAAAAGGCCGCGGCGCTGGACAACGACGTGATCGCCGAAACCTTCATCGACGGCGCGGAGCTGACCTGCCCGATCGTAGGGGAGGGCGCCACCGCCGAAGCACTGCCGGTGATCCGCATCGTCGCGCCCGGCGCGAACTACGACTATCAAAATAAGTACTTTACTGACGATACCCAGTATCTGTGCCCGTCGGGCCTGCCGGACGACGTGGAAGCCGAAGTCCGGCGCCTGGCGGTGCAATCCTTCCGCGTGCTCGGTTGCCGCGGCTGGGCGCGCGCCGATGTGATGCTCGGCGCCGACAACAAGCCTTACCTGCTCGAGATGAATACCTCGCCCGGCATGACCGGCCATTCGCTGGTGCCGATGGCGGCGCGCGCGGTGGGCATCAGCTACGAGGACTTCGTCATGCAGGTGATTGCCGCGGCCACGCTGGACCTGCATCCCAGCGCGGCCTGGAAGCCCGACTGAGCATAGACCGAGCCAACACTGAACCCTGACTGACCGGAACCGGAACAACCCAAAGCCATGTGGCACAACACTCGCCTGCTTAACCTGATCGCCTCCACGCTCTACGCGCTGGTGGCGGTGATGGCGTTCGCGGCCGGCCTGCTATGGCTGGCGCAGCGGCCGGTGTTTGCCATTACCCACGTCGAGCTGGCGTCGATGGAAGGCGGCTCCCTGCGCCATGTCAATGCGCCGAGCGTGCGTGCCAACGCGCTGGGCAAGCTGTCCGGGAGCTTTTTCACGCTCGACCTGAACGAGGCGCGCCAGATCTTCGAGTCGGTGCCTTGGGTACGCCGTGCCAGCGTGCGGCGCGAATGGCCCAACGGGTTGGCGGTCGAAGTCGAGGAGCACGAAGCCCTCGGTACGTGGGGCAATGCCGACAGTGGGCGCCTGATCAACACTTATGGCGAAGTTTTCGTCGCCAATCCGGCTGAAGCCGAGGAAGATGCCCAGTTGCTCGCGCTCGATGGCCCGCCGGACAGCGAGGGCGACGTGGTGGGCAAGCTCGAAGTCATGCGCGAGTGGTTCAAGCCGCTGAAGGTGGAGCCGCTGGCGGTCACGCTGTCGTCCCGCTATGCCTGGCGCGCCAAGCTTTCCAACGGCATGGTGGTGGAGCTTGGCCGTGAACAGAATGACGAGGAGCGCGACGCCATGGACCAGCGCGTCAAGCGATTCGTGGTGGCCTGGCCCCAGGTCACGGAGCAGTGGGGCAAGCAGATCGAGTATGCGGACCTGCGATACTCCAACGGGTTCGCGATTCGCGCGGCTAACGTGCGATTCCTGACCGATGCCCAGGCAACGGCGGCAGCCAAGGCGAAAGCCGCTGGCTCCAGCACAAGCACGAGCACCAACGCGAGTACGAACGCCCGCACCAATCCGAACAACAACCCGACGCGACTCAAGAGCAAGAACGCGGAGAAAAACCGATGAGCAAGGAATACAAGGACCTACTGGTCGGTCTCGATATCGGCACTTCCAAAGTGGCCGCGGTGGTGGCGGAGTTGCGCCCCGACGGCAGCTACGAAGTGATCGGGATGGGCCAGTCTGAGTCCAAGGGTCTGAAAAAAGGGGTCGTGGTCAATATCGAGGCCACCGTGCAGTCCATCCAGCGTGCGCTGGAGGAGGCTGAGCTGATGGCCGACTGCAAGATCTCCGAGGTGTTCACCGGCATTGCCGGCAGCCATATCCGCAGCTTCAATTCCAGCGGCATGGTGGCGATCAAGGACAAGGAGGTCACCCAGACCGACGTGGCCCGGGTGATCGAGACCGCCAAGGCGGTCAATATCCCGACCGATCAGCAAATCCTGCACATCCTGACGCAGGAATTCATCATCGACGGCCAGGAAGACGTGCGCGAGCCGATCGGCATGAGCGGCATCCGCCTGGAAGTGAAGGTGCATATCGTCACCGGCGCGGTCAGCGCGGCGCAGAACATCGTCAAATGCGTGCGCCGCTGCGGCCTGGAAGTGCACGACCTGATCCTGCAGCCGCTGGCTTCCAGCCTGGCAGTGCTGACCGAGGACGAGAAGGAACTCGGCGTGGTGCTGGTCGACATTGGCGGCGGCACTACCGATATCGCCATCTTCAGCGAAGGCGCGATCCGGCATACGGCCGTGATCCCCATCGCCGGCGACCAGATCACCAACGACATCGCCATGGCGCTGCGCACGCCCACGCCCGATGCCGAGGACGTCAAGATCCAGTACGGCATCGCCAAGCAGGCCATCGCCGATCCGGAAGACATGATCGAGGTCCCCGGCGTTGGCGACCGCGGCACGCGCTCGCTGTCGCGCCAGGCGCTGGCGGCGGTGATCGAGCCGCGTATCGAGGAGTTGTACTCGCTGGTGCACCAGGTGGTGCGCGAATCGGGCTATGAGGAACTGCTGTCGTCGGGGGTGGTGATCACCGGCGGCACGGCGATGATGCCGGGCATGGTGGAACTGGGCGAGGACATATTCCTCAAACCGGTTCGGGTCGGCGTGCCTGAATATCGCGGAAATTTGCACGAAGTCGTTAAGAGTCCGCGCTATTCGACCGTAATGGGACTACTGCTCGAAGGCCGCGTGCAGCGCATGCGTGGCCGCAAGGTGGCGGTGCAGAGCGGCTCGGTCAAGCAGGTGTGGACCCGCATGAAGGAATGGTTCGTCGGCAACTTCTGAACGTTGCAGGCGATCGGATTGCACTGGATTGAATGGCGGGCCTGTCCACCGAATGGCGGGCAGGCCGTTGAACACGCAGTTTTTTGATGGTTTCTTGTTCAGTAACCAAGGGTTGCGGCGGGGAGGCTGCAGCGTTTGGCGGCTGATTCTTCTTGGAGGCAGTGATGGACTTTGACATGATCGAAACGGAATTGCAGGACGGCACCATCATCAAGGTGATTGGCGTGGGCGGCGCGGGCGGCAACGCTGTGCAGCACATGATCAGCCGTGGCGTGCAAGGCGTCGAATTTATCTGCATGAACACCGATGCGCAGGCGCTCAAGCGCTCCAGCGCTTCGCGCGTGCTGCAGCTCGGCAACACCGGCCTGGGGGCCGGCGCCAAGCCGGAGGTCGGCCGCAACTGCGCAGATCAGGCGCGCGAGCAGATCGCCGACTCGCTGCGCGGCGCGCACATGGTCTTCATCACTGCCGGCATGGGCGGCGGCACCGGTACCGGCGCTGCCCCGGTCGTGGCCCAGGTTGCCAAGGAAATGGGCATCCTGACCGTGGGCGTGGTCAGCAAGCCCTTCGAGTTCGAAGGCGCGCGCCGCGCCAAGGTGGCGGAAGCCGGTTCCGGCGAGCTGGAGTCCTGCGTCGATTCGCTGATCGTTGTGCTCAACGAAAAGCTGTTCGAAGTGATGGGCGACGACGCCGAGATGGACAAGTGCTTCCAGTGCGCCGACGACGTGCTGCACAACGCGGTTGCCGGCATCGCCGAGATCATCAATGTCGATGGCCTGGTGAACGTCGACTTCGAAGACGTGAAGACGGTCATGGGCGAGCAGGGCAAGGCCATGATGGGCACGGCCACCGTGTCGGGCGTTGACCGCGCCCGCCTGGCTGCCGAGCAGGCTGTCGCCAGCCCGCTGCTGGAAGGCGTGGACCTGTCGGGCGCGCGCGGGGTGCTGGTCAACATCACCGCCAGCCGCTCGCTCAAGCTGTCGGAAACCAAGGAAGTCATGAACACCATCCGCAGCTACGCCGCGGAAGATGCCACCGTGATCTTCGGTACGGTGTATGACGACGCCATGGGCGACGCACTGCGCGTGACGGTGGTGGCAACGGGCCTGGGCCGTTCGGCCAAGAAGCAACAGCCGATGACCCTGCTCAAGACCGGTACCGACAACATGCCGGTGCAGATGATGGGCAACATGACCAACAACGTGGGCGCAAGCCACAGCAGCGCGCCGGACTACAGCAACCTGGACACGCCGGCGGTATGGCGCAGCTCGCGCGAGTCTGCATCCGCCCACGTGGCCGCGCTGCAGGAAAAGGGCGTGGATACGTACGACATCCCGGCCTTCCTGCGCAAGCAGGCGGACTGAGATGCCTCGGCAAGGTGCCGGCAGGGCCGGTTGCCATCAGGCCGTGACCCCGGACCAGCGAAACACGCAAGCGCTCCCTACGCTCGTGTTCCGCCCGGTGGTTTCGGACTGAGCGGCAGCCAGCCCCGCCGCACTTTCGCTGACGCGCTCAGGCTGCATCCCGTCGCCGGGACAGGCGTGCCTCCGGCCGCCTCCCCGGACTGGTCTCCCGCCCCTCCCGGCCGGGATGTGCCGTCGTCCGCGCGTCGATCGCAAGATCGGCGCGCAGATTTATTTCAAGAACAGTGCGGCCCGCAGCAGGAAAGGTCGCCCTGAAGTGATGTAAGCATCGTGCGTCCATCGTGCGCACATGGCGCGAGTCGCCTGATGCTCCCTGCTCAAGAACCCGGGCGCCGCCTTGTCGGAGGATTCCGACGACGTAACGGGCGGTGAACCGCCTTGGGCACCCGCGGCGGGCGCACTATGATGCTAAACAGGGTTTTTACCGAGACAGGAAGACACAGCATGATCGCTATTGGAGCGCGTGTGCCGGACGCCACGCTGAACGAGTTCTTTGAGGTCGAAACCGGCGGCTGCGCCCTCGGGCCCAATTCCTTCTCGGCGGCGGAACTCGCGCGTGGCCGCAAGATCGTGGTGTTCGGCCTGCCCGGCGCCTTTACGCCGACCTGCTCCGCCAAGCATGTGCCGGGTTTTGTCGCGCAGGCAGACGCGCTGCGCGCGGCCGGCGTGGACGAGATCTGGTGCGTATCGGTCAACGACGCCTTTGTCATGGGCGCCTGGGGCCGCGAGCAGAACACCGGCGGCCGTGTGCGCATGATGGCCGACGGCAGCGCCGAATGGACGCGCCGGCTGGGCCTGGAACAAGACCTTACCGCGCGCGGCATGGGCGTACGCTCCAAGCGCTACGCCATGGTGCTCGACGATGGCGTGGTGTCTCACCTGTGGCTTGAAGCGCCCGGCGAGTTCAAGGTCAGCAGCGCCGAAGCCGTGCTGGCTGCGTTGCGCGCGTAATACGGGAATGTGTCAGCACACGCCACATAAGTGACGTTTGGATCATTTATAGTGATTTATTTCTTCTGTGCTAACACACCGAAACAAAGTGACGCAGCGCAGCAAACGAAGCAATGGTAAAATCGCTATATTAGAAAGTGTACTTGATAGATTTTAATAATAGCTGAGACTGTCATGCTCAAACAGCGCACCATCAAATCCCTGGTCAAGACCGTTGGCATTGGTTTGCACTCGGGCCGTAAAGTGACGCTGACGCTGCGCCCGGCCCCGGTGGATACCGGCATCGTATTCACCCGCGTCGACCTGCCAGAAGCGGTCGAGATCCCCGCGAGCGCGTCAGCCATTGGCGACACGCGCCTGGCGTCGGTCCTGCAGAAGGATGGCGCGCGCGTCTCGACCGTGGAGCATTTGATGTCCGCCTGCGCGGGCCTTGGCATCGACAACCTGTATGTGGATGTCGACGCCGAAGAAATCCCCATCATGGATGGTAGCGCCGCGTCTTTCGTCTTCCTGCTGCAGTCGGCCGAGATCGAGCAGCAATCGGCGCCCAAGCGATTCATCCGCGTGAAGAAAGCCGTGGAAGTGCGTGAAGGCGACAAGCTGGCGCGCCTGGAGCCCTTCTTTGGCTTCAAGCTGGCTTTCACCATCGATTTCCGCCATCCCGCGGTCGACAAGACCGGCCAGACCTTCGCTATCGATTTCGCCGACACCAGCTATGTGCGCGAAATCGCCCGCGCCCGCACCTTCGGCTTTGCCCATGAAGTGGAGGCCTTGCGCGAGATGGGCCTGGCCCGCGGCGGCAGCCTGGACAACGCGATCGTGCTCGACGAGCACCGCATGCTGAACAACGAAGAACTGCGCTACGGCGACGAGTTCGTGCGCCACAAGATCCTGGATGCGATCGGTGACCTGTACGTGGTCGGGCATCCGCTGATTGGCGCGTATATCGCCAACAAATCAGGGCACGGGCTCAACAACCAGCTGTTGCGGGCGTTGCTGGCCGACCAGGAAGCCTACGAGATGGTGACGTTCGACCGCGTCGAGGATGCGCCGCCGGCTTTCCTGCCGCAGTTGGTGCCGGCGTTTGCCTAACGCCTGTAACGCCTGGCAGGAGTCGGGGCCAGTCTTCCGGCCTTGCATGAAGAGCCGGCCTCAGGGCCGGTTTTTTTACGCCCGGCGGCTGCCTGGCAGCCTTACCGATGGTGCGACAACAGCGTATTCAACGCATCCCGCAGCGGCGAATCCGGCAAGCCCTTCGCCAACTCGTCCAGGCTGGACAGCCCCGTCGCGGACATCCGCGCCACCTTGGGCTTCACCACCGGCCCGGTGTCCCAATCGCTCTGCCGCCCGACCTCCGGTTGTACCCTCACCCGGATTGCGGTAATCTGCGACCCCCGCTGTTGCAGTCTCGAAAGTAGCGTAGGAACCACCTGCCGAACTCGTGCCGCTGCGGCCCCATGGGCTGCAAGCAACAGTAAAGTTCGCTCTGACTGGCCTTGCCCGATGCCGCGGGCGTCTTGCTTGACGCCGGCAACAGCGATGCCATCCTGCAGTCCGCGTGGCAGGAGCGACAGCACCTCAGCCTCCAGTGCCGCCAGTTCCCGTGCCGTCTGCATCAGGGCCGAGACCGGGCCGGCCTTGTCCAGCCAGTCGTTAAGCGGCTTGGCGGCGGGCGTCTGGAGGGCGTAATGGGTAAACATGCGCATGCGCGCATTCTAGCGTGCCGTTTGCGTCAGTGCGGCGGCTTATGCGCCGCGGCTGCCTGGCCGGCGCCGGCCTCGCATGAGAAGGAGTTGCGCCTTGCAGATCATCGTGCTTCACCCCCGCCTGCCGCGTGTTCACCATTTCACCCTGTCGCGGGGCAAGGTCTTTGCCGTCGTCGTGTTGCTGTGCCTGGTCGTTGCGCTGGTGTCGTCGGCCCTGACCTGGATCGTGGCGCGCTCGGGCATCACAACGCCGGCCCGTGCGCCGGGCGACGACGCTTACCTGCGGGCCAACCTCAATGTGCTTGCCACCCGCGTGGGCGAGATCCAGGCCCGGATGGTGCGGCTGGATGCGCTGGGCGAGCGGGTCTCGGGGCTGGCCGGCATCGCGCCCAAGGAATTCAACTTCCAGCAGCCGCCCGGGCGGGGCGGCCTGGCCGCGTCCGCGCAGTCGCGCACGTCGAGCCTGCCGGAACTGCAGCTTGCGCTGGCGCGCCTGTCGGACCAGGCCGAGCAGCACGCGGACTATTTCGACGTGGTGGCGAGCACGTTGCTGGATCGCCAGAGCGAGAGTCGCCGTGTCCCGCGCGTGCTGCCGGTGGCGAGCGGCTACGACGCGTCCGGCTTTGGCTGGCGCTTCGACCCCTTCACCGGGCGCCGCACCCCGCATGACGGAGTGGATTTTTCGGCACCCGCGGGTACCCCGATCATGGCGGCGGCCGGCGGCGTGGTGGTCGCGGCGCAATGGCATCCCGAGTACGGCAACCTGATCGACATCGATCACGGCAACGGCCTCAAGACCCGCTATGCGCACGCCTCCAAGCTGCAGGTGAAGGCCGGCGACCTGGTCAAGCCTGGCCAGCAGGTCGCCCTGGTAGGCTCCACCGGGCGCGCCACCGGCGCGCACCTGCATTTCGAGGTGCATGTGGACGGTGTGCCGCAAAACCCGAATCGCTTCCTGGCCATCGCCAAGCCTGCGCCGGCCCAGGTTGCGCAGGCGCCGGTGCCCACCGATCGCAATCTCATCCGTTGAAGAACCAGGGCGCTGCCCCGATGTCGGAAGCATTGGATGCGCGGGTTGTGTCCGGGCCGTCAAGTGGTGGGGGACGCGCGGTGTGGTTTGCACAGCGTTTCGCCTGCCGCCAGGTTCCGGTCGTGACCCGCGCGCGTGATAAACTCGGCGTTTTGCGCCAATCTTCCTATTTCCTCGCGCGGTCCGCCCTGGGCAGCCGGCCAAGCCGGCGGCTAGGCCGCCCTAGTGCGTACCACGGCGGCGTACCACTCGCGTAGGTGAAAGCAATCGATGATCACGGGCCTTCTCAAGAAAGTCTTCGGCAGCCGTAATGAACGGCTGATCAAACAATATGGCAGGACCGTCGCGCAGATCAATGCGCTGGAACCGAAGTTCGAGGCACTTTCGGATGACGACCTGCGCGGCATGACCGAGATTTTCCGGCAGCGCCACGCCGCCGGGGAGTCGCTCGAGGCGTTGCTGCCCGAGGCCTTCGCGGTGTGCCGCGAGGCCAGCAAGCGGATCATGAAGATGCGCCACTTCGACGTCCAGCTGATCGGCGGCATGGTGCTCAACGACAACAAGATCGCTGAAATGCGCACCGGCGAGGGCAAGACCCTTACCGCGACGCTGCCGGTGTACCTCAATGCCATCACCGGCCGCGGCGTGCACGTTGTCACGGTCAACGACTACCTGGCCCAGCGTGACGCCGAGTGGATGGGGCGCCTGTACAACTTCCTCGGCCTGTCGGTCGGCGTGAACCTGTCGCAGATGCCACATGACCAGAAGGCAGCGGCCTATGCGTCCGACATCACGTACGGCACCAACAACGAGTTCGGCTTCGACTACCTGCGCGACAACATGGTCTACGACCCTGGCCAGCGCGTGCAACGTCCGCTGAACTACGCCATCGTCGACGAGGTGGACTCGATCCTGATCGACGAAGCGCGCACCCCGCTGATCATCTCGGGCCAGGCGGAGAACCAGACCGACCTGTACCAGCGCATGAACGGCGTGCCCAAGCTGCTCGAGCGCCAGATCGGCGAGGAAAAGGCCGACGGCACGGGCGTCGAGAAGCCGGGCGACTACTTCGTCGACGAAAAGGGCCATCAGGTCTACCTGACCGAAGCTGGCCACGAGAAGGCGGAAGAGATCCTGGCGCAGCAAGGCCTGATCGGCGAGGGCGAATCGCTCTACGCGCCGCAGAACATCACGCTGATGCATCACCTCTACGCCGCGCTGCGCGCGCAGAGCCTGTTCCATCGCGACCAGCACTATGTGGTGCAGAACGACGAAGTCGTCATCGTCGACGAGTTCACCGGCCGCCTGATGACCGGACGGCGCTGGTCCGACGGCCTGCACCAGGCAGTGGAAGCCAAGGAAGGCGTGACAGTCCAGCAGGAAAACCAGACGCTGGCGACGATCACTTTCCAGAACTACTTCCGCATGTACGAGAAGCTGTCCGGCATGACCGGCACGGCCGATACGGAAGCCTACGAGTTCCAGGAGATCTACGGCCTGGAAGTGGTGGTCATCCCCACCAACCGTGGCGCCCAGCGCAAGGACTTCCAGGACCAGATCTACAAGACCTCGAACGAACGCTACGATGCCGTGGTGCGCGATATCCGCGATTGCTACGAGCGCAGCCAGCCCGTGCTGGTGGGCACCACCTCGATCGAGACCTCGGAATACCTATCCGGCCTGCTCGGCAAGGCCCAGCTGCCGCACCAGGTGCTCAACGCCAAGCAGCACGCGCGCGAAGCCGAGATCGTGGCGCAGGCCGGCCGCCCCAAGATGATCACCATCGCCACCAACATGGCGGGCCGGGGCACCGACATCGTGCTGGGTGGCAACGTGGAGAAGCAGGCTGGCTTCATCGAAGCCGACGAGAGCCTGTCCGAGGCCGACAAGGCCGCGCGCATCGCCCATCTGGAAGGCGAGTGGCAGTCGCTGCACGAGCAGGTCAAGGCCGCCGGCGGCCTGCATATCGTGGGCACCGAGCGCCATGAGTCGCGCCGTATCGACAACCAGCTGCGCGGCCGTGCCGGCCGCCAGGGCGATCCGGGCTCGTCCCGCTTCTACCTGTCGCTGGACGACCAGTTGCTGCGCATCTTTGCCGGCGACCGCGTGCGCGCCATCATGGAACGCCTGAAGATGCCGGAAGGCGAGCCGATCGAAGCGGGCATCGTCACGCGCTCGATCGAATCCGCCCAGCGCAAGGTGGAAGGCCGCAACTTCGATATCCGCAAGCAACTGCTGCAGTACGACGATGTTGCCAACGACCAGCGCAAGGAAATCTACAAGCTGCGCAACGAAGTGCTCGAGTCGCACGACGTTGGCGAGATGGTGAAGAACCTGCGCCAGAGCGTGTTGGTCGAGATGTTCCGCGACCACGTGCCGGCCGACACCATGGAAGAGCAGTGGGACATCAAGGGCCTGGAGACCAAGCTGCGCGAGGAATGGTCCCTGGAAGTGCCGCTCGCCGCGACCATCGAAGCCGCCCAGAGCATCGAGGACGAGGTGCTGTTGGACAAGATCATGCGCGCGGCCGACGAGCGTTACGACGCCAAGGTCAACCAGGTCGGCCGCGAATCCTTTGCCGGCTTCGAGCGCTCGGTGATGCTGCAAAGCATCGACACGCACTGGCGTGAACACCTGGCAGCGCTGGATCACCTGCGCCAGGGCATCCACCTGCGCGGCTATGCGCAGAAGGATCCCAAGCAGGAATACAAGCGCGAGTCGTTCGAGCTGTTCGCCCGCCTGCTGGACGTGATCAAGGTGGAAGTCACGCGCGTGATCTTCAACGTGCAGATCCAGTCGCCGGAAGAACTCGAGCAAGCCTCGGAGCAGATCGAGGAAGGCCTGTCGCACCTCGCCAACGTGCAGTACAAGCATGATGAGTTCGAGGAGGCCACCCAGGGTGCGGAAAGCGTGGGCAGCACCGCGCCCGAGCGCGCCGGCATTGCCTACGCCGCCGCGGCGGAAGCCGCGGGCATGGCCAAAGTGGGGCGCAACGATCCCTGCCCATGCGGCTCCGGCAAGAAGTTCAAGCAGTGCCACGGCAAGCTCAGCTAAGCCGCGCACCGTGAAGTCAGCAAACATGCCCGCGCAAGCGGGCATGTTCGTCAGGGGCGGTGCATTACGTTGCATCAAGAGGAACCCGCGGCCCCTGGCATGAGCAAAACGAGCAAAACCAGCAACGTCGAACGCATAGAGGAACGCACATGGCCGTCAACCTGCCCCTGCCGCTGGCAGAAAACCTGAAACCCGTCGCCGGCGTTGAGCTTGGCTGGGCCGAAGCGGGTGTCCGCAAGGCCAACCGCAAGGACGTGCTGGTGGTGCGCATTGCCCAAGGCAGCACCGTGGCGGGCGTGTTCACCCGCAACCGCTTCTGCGCCGCGCCGGTGCAGGTCTGCCGCGAGCACCTGGCCGCGGGCAAGGGCATCCGCGCAATCGTGGTCAACACCGGCAACGCCAACGCCGGCACCGGCGAGCCCGGCCTGGCCAATGCGCGCGCCACCTGCGATGCGCTGGCCGCGCAGCTCGGCATTGCACCTGAGCAAGTCCTGCCGTTCTCGACCGGCGTGATCCTCGAGCCGCTGCCGGTGGACCGCATCACCGCCGCGCTGCCCGCCGCCATCGCCAATGCCAGGCCCGACAACTGGCTGGCCGCGGCGGAGTCGATCATGACCACCGACACCCAGCCCAAGGCCGCCTCGCGCACCGTGCTGATTGGCGGCAAGACCGTGACGCTGTCCGGCATCAGCAAGGGCGCGGGCATGATCCGCCCCAATATGGCGACCATGCTCGGCTTTGTCGCCACCGATGCCACCGTGTCGCAGGATGTGCTGCAAGCACTGGTGTCGTTTGCCGCGGACCGGTCCTTCAACAGCATCACCATCGACGGCGATACCTCCACCAACGACTCCTTTGTGCTGATCGCGAGCGGCCAGGCTGGCGCGCCGGCCATCGAGCGTGCCGAGGGGGCGGATTTCGAGGCGCTGCGCGCCGCGCTGACCGACCTGTCGCAGGAACTCGCGCAGATGATCGTGCGCGATGGCGAAGGCGCCACCAAGCTGATGACCATCCAGGTCGAGGGCGGCAAGGACGTGGCCGAATGCCGCCTGATCGCCTATGCGGTGGCGCATTCGCCGCTGGTCAAGACCGCCTTCTACGCCTCGGACCCCAACCTGGGCCGCATCCTGGCCGCGGTGGGTTATGCCGGTGTGGACGATCTCGAAGTGGAGCGTGTCAATCTGTGGCTGGACAATGTCCTGGTCGCGCGCGACGGCGGCCGCAACCCCGAGTATCGTGAGGAAGACGGCCAGCGCGTGATGAAGCAGGCGGAAATCACCGTGCGCATCGCGCTCGGCCGTGGCGACGCCACCGCCACGGTCTGGACCTGCGACCTGTCGCACGACTACGTTTCGATCAACGCGGACTATCGCTCGTAAGCACCATCGCGTTTGTGCCGCTCCCACCAGCGCGGGCGCGGCACGCCATCCGCTCGCATTCCTGCCAACGATCCGCCTTCGCCCAAGCCGCCATGTCAGACCTTGCTGCCCGCCTCGATAGTTTCCTCGCCCGCCTTGAACAATGGTTGCCGCCCCAGCTGACCGACGCTGACTGGGAGCAGGCCGTCGCATTCCGCTGGCGCAAGCGGCAGAGCCTGTTCGGCAACATCGGCTACCTGCAGGCGATCCGCCAGTTGCCGCCGATCCATCTCGACGACCTGAAGAACATCGAGCGGCAGAAGGACGCCATCGTCGCCAATACGCGCCAGTTCGTGCAGCACCTGCCGGCCAACAACGTGTTGCTGACGGGCGCGCGCGGCACCGGCAAGTCCTCGCTGATCAAGGCCTGCCTCAATGCTTTCGTCAAGGATGGCCTGCGGCTGGTGGAAGTGGACAAGGATGACCTGGGCGACCTCGGCGATATCGTCGAACAGCTGTCGGGGCGTCCCGAGCGCTTTGCCATCTTCTGCGACGACCTGTCGTTCGAAGAGGGCGAGTCGGGCTACAAGTCGCTGAAGTCGGCGCTGGACGGCTCGGTGGCCGCGCAGTCGGACAATGTGCTGATCTACGCCACCTCCAACCGCCGCCATTTGCTGCCCGAGTACATGAAGGACAACGAGACCTATCGCCATACCGACGATGGCGAGATCCATCCCGGCGAAGTGGTGGAGGAAAAGATCTCGCTGTCCGAGCGCTTCGGGCTGTGGCTGTCGTTCTACCCGCCCAAGCAGGACGAGTACCTGACCATCGTCGGCCACTGGCTCGGGCACTTTGGCTGCAGCACCGAAGACATCGCCGCCGCGCGCGGCGATGCGCTGGTGTGGGCGCTGGAGCGCGGCTCGCGCTCGGGCCGGGTGGCGTGGCAGTTCGCCCGCGACTGGGGCGGCAAGCATGGCAAGCCGTTCGTTGCCTCGGCGCAGGACGGCCAGGCATGAGCGAGGCATCGCAAGTGGCCGACGCAGCGGCGCCGGCGCGCAAGGTGACCGAGGTTGCCGTCGGCGTGCTGGTGCAGCCCGACGGGCGCTTCCTGCTGGCCCAGCGGCCGGCGGGCAAGCCCTACGAAGGCTACTGGGAATTCCCGGGCGGCAAGCTGGAGCCGGGTGAATCAGTGGAACAAGCGCTGGCGCGCGAGCTGCACGAGGAGCTCGGCATCGAGGTGGGCGCGAGCGTGCGCTGGCACGTGCTGGAGCATGACTACCCGCATGCTTACGTGCGCCTGCATTTCTGCAAGGTCACGGCGTGGACGGGCGAGCTGGTCGGCCGCGAGGGGCAGGCCTTCTCGTGGCAATCGGCGCCGGTGGACGTGGGACCCTTGCTGCCCGCAACGATCCCCGTGGTGGACTGGCTGGCTGCCGAGAGCGGCGCCGCCTGAACCGTCGGGGCCGCAACGGCCCCGCGGTGCTTAATCCCCGTCTTCCTCGTCCGGCGAGGGTTCCTCGCCGGGTTTGCCGCCGATCACATATTTCTCGGACGCCCACGCGCCCAGGTCGATCTGCTTGCAGCGATTCGAGCAGAAGGGACGGAATTTATTCTCGGGTACCCAGGCCACGTCCGTGCCGCAGGTGGGGCATTTGACTACGGTTGTCATTGCTTCAGAAATTGCAGAGCTTGAGCAGGAAGGGGATGTCGGCGTCGACCGAACGGGGACGCAAGTCCCCATCCTGCTGCGTGAAACGGACCCACAGCATGTACTTGTTGGCGCTCATCTCGGGGATGAAGGCCAGCAGCGATTCGTCCAGCAGCACCTGCATCAGCTGGTAGCTGCGCCCGGACAGCATCTGCTGGTAGCTGCCACCGGTGGCGATGACCTTGCCGCTCTGGCCGGACTCGCGCAAGAGGCGCAACACGGTGTTGGTGCCAAAGCGCAGCGGCACCAGCGGGCGCGCCCACTTGAGTATGTCCGCGCGTCGCTCTTCGGGGGGACGGTGCTGCCACGCGTAATAGGCCGGCAGGTCGAACTCGCAGGTGCCGCCCGGGATAATGGCGCGGCTGCGGATACTGGTGAGCCACTCATTGTCGGTCAGCAGCTGGCCGGCCTTGCCAACCAACTGGTTGAGCTGGGCGATCGCTTGCTCGATCTCGCTGATGACGCTATCCAGCGCGCCCTGGTCGATCTGCGGATTGGCGCGCAGCGCGGCAAGCGCCTGGCGCTGGCGTTCCAGTTCCTTGAGCAGGTCGGTCTTCAGGTCAGCGCGGCCGGCGACGTCGATGATCTCGAACAGCGTCGTCAACGCCACGTGATGCTGCAGGGCGTGATCCTGGCCGAGAAAATAATCCAGCCGATCGAACAGGTCTTCCAGGCGCAGGAGAGTCCTGATGCGTTCGTTAAAAGGATATTCGTACAGAATCAATGGGTGTATCCGTGCAACAGGGCGGGTTGGCGGGTGGGCAATCTGACCCGGGCGGCATTGCCGGAGCGGTGAGGCTTCCGGTGCATCCGAGCCTGCGCGATGTGAATCGGCCTGGGCCCTCGATATCGGCAGTATGCGGCCATTTCCCGCCTGATTCCAGCGCATTCTATGCGAGACCGCCAATCAGGACAATGAAACAGCCGACTTGAGGTGTCGCATGCAGCACCGCACAAGGATGGTGCCGGATGCTGCCAGCCACTCTGCCTATGGCTCCCCATGGCTGCCTAGGCGCCGGCCAGGCTGCGGTACAGCTGGTCGAGCCGGTCGACTTGCGCGGGCAGGGCTTCCGGCGGGCCTTCGTTGTCGACCACATCGTCGGCGGCGGCCAGGCGTTCGCTGCGCTTGGCCTGCCTGGCCATGATGGCCTCGACCTGGCCCTGGGAAAAGCCGTTGCGCGCCATGACCCGGGAAACCTGCGTGGCCTCGCTGCAATCCACCACCAGCACCCGGTCCACCCGCGCGCGCCATGATCCCGATTCGACCAGCAGCGGAACCACGTAGATCAGGTAGGGGTGCAGCCCGGAGGCACGGACCGCCGCCGCGCGCGCCTCGGTCAGCTGGCGGATCAGGGGGTGGGTGATGCCCTCCAGCCGGGCCTTGGCCGCCGGGTCCGAGAACACCAGTTCGCGCATGGCATTGCGGTCCATGGCGCCGTCGGCGCGCAGGCAGGCGGGGCCAAAGGCTTCCAGCAGGGCAGGGATGGCCAGCCCGCCCGGCGCGGTGATCTCGTGCGCGAGCAGGTCGGTATCGATCAGGGCGGCGCCGCGCGCGGCGAACAGGTCCGCCACGCGGGTCTTGCCGGAGCCGATGCCTCCGGTCAGTCCGATTTGCAGCATGTAGGTCTCGAAGCTTGCGGTGGGTTTGACAAGGGCCGCCTTCAGGCAGCCGGCGCCGGTTCAGCCAGCAATGATGCCCAGCGGCAGCACATTGGGCCCAAAGAACAGCACAAGCAGCCCGGCTCCGGCGATATAAGGGCCGAAGGCGAAGTGCGTATCGCGATCCTGACGGCGCAGCGCGATATTGGCAAGCGCGAATACCAGCCCTACCACGGAGGAGAGCAGCACCAGCGCGGGCAGGGCCTGCCAGCCGAACCAGGCGCCCAGCGCGCCCATCAGCTTGAAGTCGCCATAGCCCATGCCTTCCTTGCCCCGCACCAGCTTGAAGATCCAGTACACCGTCCACAGCAGCAGGTAACCGGCGGCCGCGCCGATCACGGCATCGGCCAGCGGGGCGAACAGCCCGCCGAGATTGAGCAGCAGGCCCAGCCACACCAGCGGCAGCGTGATCTGGTCTGGCAGCAGCTGCGTGTCCGCGTCGATCAGGGTGAGGGCGATCAGGGCCCAGATCAGGGCGATGGCCGCGAGAGCCTGCCAGGTAGGGCCGAAGTGCGCCGCGGCCAGCGCGGTGAGCAGCGCGGTGCCCGCTTCCACCAGCGGATAGCGCGCACCGATGGGCGCGGCGCACGACGAGCAGCGCCCGCGCAGGAACAGGTAGCTCAGTACCGGGATATTCTCCAGCGCGCCAATGGCGTGTCCGCAGTGCGGGCAGGCCGAGCGCGGCACCATCAGGTTGTAGGGCTCGGGGTGGGGGAGCGGGTCGTCGCGCAGCGACGCGATGTAGTTGGCTTCATCATGCTCCATCATGCGCGGCAGGCGGTGCACCACCACGTTGAGGAAGCTGCCGACCAGCAAGCCGATCAGCGCGGCGGCGGCCACCAGGAACCAGGGCGGCAGCGCCGCCAGCTCGGCAATGGTCTGCGCGGGGGCAGCCAGTGAAGAAATCGCGCCACTGGCGCCGTCCGCGGAAAACAGCCACATGGCTTACACCACCTGTCCCAGTTTGAAGATCGGAAGATACATCGCCACCACCATGCCGCCAATCAGCACGCCCAGCACCACGATGATCAGCGGCTCGATCAGGCTGGAGATGGCGGCAACAGCGTCATCGACCTCGCGCTCGTAGAACTCCGCCACCTTCAGCAGCATGTTGTCCAGCGCGCCGGATTCCTCGCCGATCTGCGTCATCTGCAGCACCATGCTGTCGAACACATGGGTGGCCTGCATGGCGTTGGTCAGGCTGGTGCCGATGCGCACCGATTGCTCGATCTCCTTGGTAGCGTCGTAGTACACCCAGTTGCCGGCGGCGCCGGCGACCGAATCCATCGACTCCACCAGCGGCGTGCCGGCGGCGAACATGGTGGCAAGCGTGCGGGTCCAGCGGGCGATCACCGCCTTGCGGAACAGCGAGCCGAAGATCGGCAGCCTGAGCAGCAGGCGGTCGCTGGCTCGCTGGACCTTCTCCGAGCGTTTTAGCCCGCGTATATACATCGTGATGGCGATGACCGGCGCGCCGATGATCAGGTACCAGTGGTCGACGAAGAAGTCCGACATGGCAATCACGACCAGGGTCGGCGCCGGCAGGTTGGCGCCGAAGCTGGAGAACACGCCCTTGAACGCCGGGATCACGAAGATCATCAGGATCACCGTCACCGCGAAGGCCACGGTCAGCACGGCGATCGGGTAGATCATGGCCGACTTGATCTGGCTCTTCAGCGCGATGGTCTTTTCCATGTAGAGCGACAAGCGCTCCAGCAGGGCGTCCAGGATACCGCCCTGCTCGCCGGCGTCGATCAGGTTGCAGTAGAGCGTGTCGAAGTAGCGCGGATGGCGGCGGAAGGCCTGCGCCATGCTGCTGCCGGATTCGATGTCGAAGCGGATCTCGGACAGCAGCTGGGTGAAGTTGGGGTTGGCATGCCCGCGCGCGATGATGTCGATCGATTGCAGCAGCGGGATGCCCGCCTTGAGCATGGTCGAGAGCTGGCGCGTGAAGTACGCGATGTCCTTCTGGGTGATCTTTTTCCCGCGCGCGGCCCGCCGCTTTTTCAGCTTGACGACCGTCAGCCCCTGCTTTCGCAGCGTGGCATTGACCTCGGCCTGGCTCTCGGCGCGCAGCTCGCCCGAGAACGCCTTGCCCTTGCGGTCCTTGCCTTCCCACTCGAAGAGGTACTGCGTGGGCGCTTTACGCCCTGGTTTCCCCTTGGGCGCAGCCGCCTTGCGAGCGGCGGCGGCTGGTGCGCGTGTCGCCATGATTGACCCCTAATGACATCTCTTGTTGTTTTACATATTTGTTGTGGCCAGCACTTCTTCAAGCGAGGTGAGACCTTGCTTCACCTTGGCCAGGCCAGCTTCGCGCAACGATAGCACGCCATCTTTACGCGCTTGTTCGGCGATTTCCAGCGCCGTGCCATGCGCGAGGATGATCTGTTGCATCGGCTCGGTGATCGGCATCACCTGGTAGATGCCGCAGCGGCCCTTGTAGCCGCTGCCGTTGCAGCGCTCGCACCCGACCGGGTGGTAAGGCTGCCAGCTGCCGTCGAGATCCTGGTCCTGGAAGCCGGCGTCGGCCAGCACCTCGCGCGCCAACTCTCCGGGCCGCTTGCAGGTGCATAGCCGCCGCGCCAGCCGCTGCGCGGTGATCATCAGCACGCTGGACGCAATATTGAAGGGCGCGACACCCATGTTCATCAGGCGCGTGAGCGTGGTCGGCGCGTCGTTGGTATGCAGCGTCGAGAACACCAGGTGGCCCGTCTGGGCCGCCTTGATGGAAATGTCGGCGGTCTCCAGGTCGCGGATTTCGCCGACCATGATGATGTCGGGATCCTGGCGCAGGAAAGAGCGCAGCGCGGCGGAGAAAGTCAGGCCGGCTTTTTCGTTGACGTTGACCTGGTTGATGCCGGGCAACTGGATTTCCGCCGGATCCTCGGCGGTCGAGATATTGATGTCGCCCTGGTTCAGCCGGTTCAGGAAGGTGTACAGCGACACCGTCTTGCCGCTGCCGGTGGGGCCGGTCACCAGCACCATGCCGTAGGGGCGCTTGATCACGTCCAGCAGCAGCGCCTTTTGCGCCGGCTCGTAGCCGAGCTGGTCGATGTCGAGCTTGTCGGACGACGACTCCAGGATCCGGATCACGATCTTCTCGCCGAACAGCGTCGGCAGCGTGGAGACGCGGAAGTCGATCGCCTTCTCCACGGTTTCCTTCGGCTCCTTGCTGTCTTTGCTGTCCTTGCCGTCCTTGTCGCCGCCTTTTTCCTTGGGCAGCGCAATCAGCAGCTTCATGCGGCCGTCTTGCGGCACGCGCTTTTCCGAGATGTCCAGGCGCGACAGCACCTTGATCCGGGTGGAGATCTTGTCGCGGATATCCACCGGCGGCCGTGCCACTTCCTGCAGCACGCCATCGACCCGGAAGCGGATGCGGTAGAAGGTCTCGAACGGCTCGAAGTGGAGATCGGAGGCGCCGCGATGGAAGGCTTCGGTCAGCAGCTTGTGCAGGAAGCGAACCACCGGTGCGTCGTCGATGTCGGCCGCGGTCTTGTTGCGCAGCGCGCCGGCGGACGCCACCGGGTCGTAGTCGATCAGCTTGTGCTCGACGTGCCCCGGGCCGATCGACTTGATCGTGCCGCCGCTGTCGTCGGAAGCCGAGCGCACGTATTGCATCAGCTTGTCGTGCTCGACCACGACGGGTTCCACCGGCAGGTTGTATTTCTGCTTGATGGCATCGAGCCCGGCCTGGTTGCCCGGGTCGGACAATGCCAGCACCAGGCGGTTCTCGCGCCGGCCCAGCGGCAGCAGGCGGTGCGCGTGGAACTCGCGATTGCCCGCCAGCGCCGGCGGCACCTTGTTGAGGTTGTACTGATTCAGATCGATCAGCGGCAGCTGATATTTATCAGCCGCGAAGATCGCCACATCATGTGCAGTCATGGTGCCGCTGGCGATGATCTCGTCGATCAGCTGCGACTTTTTTTCTCGTGCCGACTGTTCAAGCTGGGCGAGCAGGGCCGGCGCGATACGCCGGCTCTGTGCAAGAGCTAGACCAAGTGTCATGGCAAAAAACGATTGGCCGCAAGCGGCCGAGGACCCCGAATCGGGGCAGTTTGCCGCCGGGGTCACTTTTTGTAAAGGCGAGCCGGAAAGGGTGTTGGCGTTTGCGCGACACGGGCGCAACCCTACTTGCGCGGGGGGATGCGCAAGGGGTGGGAATCAGGATCGGCGAGCCGGGTGCGCCAATGAAAAAAGGCCGCACATTGCTGTGCGGCCTTTTTTGTACGGTCTTGTCGACCGTGAAACTGGTCGGGGTGAGAGGATTCGAACCTCCGGCCTCTACGTCCCGAACGTAGCGCTCTACCAGGCTAAGCTACACCCCGTTTGTTTTTCTCTGCGCTGCCTGCCTAATACTAGCTGCTTAATTACTGCTGCAGCGCGAAAGCACACAAGTGTAGCAGCCTTTTTTCCGGAATGGAAGAGGACGCCCGCACGAGGCGCTTTGGCATCAGGACTGCCGTTGCAGCGAGAACGCGCACAGGTCGATCAGCGTTTGCTTTAATGGGGAGTCAGGGAACTGCTGGGCGGCTTTCTCCGCGGCTTCGGCTTCGCGCTGGGCAGCCTGGAAGGTGACCTCGAGCGCGCCGCAGGCGTGGATTGCGGTGAACACCGCATCGAAATGCTCGGTGCCACCTTGCACGATGGCTTCGCGGGCCAGCGTGCGTTGTTCCGCGGTGCCGTGCTCGAGCAGGTGCAGCAGCGGCAGGGTGGGCTTGCCTTCACGCAGGTCGTCGCCGGCATTCTTGCCCATCTGCTCGGCGCTGGCGGTGTAGTCCAGCATGTCGTCGATCAGCTGGAACGCGGTGCCGATGCGCCGTCCGTATTCCGCGGCGGCTTCTTCAGTGGCCGCGTCCGCGCCGGCCAGCACGGCGCCGAGCTGGGCCGAGGCTTCGAAGAGCTTGGCGGTCTTGTACCGGATCACCTGCAGGTAGCGCTCCACCGTGACGTCGGGGTCGTGCATGTTCAGCAGCTGCAGCACCTCGCCTTCGGCAATCACATTGGTGGCATTGGAGAGGATCTCCATGATGCGCATGCTGCCGGCGTCCACCATCATCTGGAAGGCACGGGAATAGAGGAAATCGCCTACCAGCACGCTGGCGGCGTTGCCGAAGACCGCATTCGCGGTCTGGCGGCCGCGGCGCAGCTCCGACTCGTCGACGACGTCGTCGTGCAGCAGCGTGGCGGTGTGGATGAACTCGACCACGGCGGCCAGTTCGTGGTGCCGGTTGCCGTCGTAACCGAAGGCCCGCGCGGACAGCAGCAGGATCACCGGGCGCAGGCGCTTGCCGCCCGCACTGATGATGTACTCGCCGATCTGCTCGATCAGGGGCACCTCCGAGGCGAGGCGATGGCGGATAACCGAATCAACGGCGCGCATGTCGGCAGCGACCGGGGCAAGCAAGGCAGTGGCGGAAGACTGGGACAAGATGTTCACCGTTACGCAAAACCCGCCGATTATAAGCCATGCGGGTGTATGTATGTCCCCTGAACGGGGGGTGCGACAAGGCGCGCAGTCGGCGCGCAGTCGCGCTGCGCGTAAAGCGGGGGCGGCGATGCCGGGGACCTATAATGCCGCCATGACCCAGCCACATTCCTCCTCGCGCCGCAAGCTGCGGCGAACCGCATTGTGGGCAGCTTTCGCCGCCCTGGCCGGTTTCCTGCTCGCGGACCTGATCTGACCAGAGCGGGCGGGGAAGTGCTTCAGGCGGCGCCACGCGACGCCGGACAGGCTATGTGTCTGTTTTCTTTGTACTTTTCTCGGCTTTGGTATAGAATCGTGGGTTTCCTCCGGCCGCTTTGTGTTGTCTGCAGATGCGCTGGTGGGAGATAACCGGGCCAATTGGGCCGTCCGGCTTGTCTGTTTTCCTTGCCTTTTGCTGATTGGAGCAGCGGGATGAAACGGACGCAAGGGCGCGCCGGCGTTGGCTTTCGGCGTTTTATTTCACATCGAGAGGTTCGACAATGTACGCGGTCGTAAAAACCGGCGGCAAGCAATATAAGGTTGCTGCTGGCGAAAAACTTAAAGTAGAACAGATACCGGCAGACATTGGCGCAGAAATCACGCTCGACCAGGTGCTCGCAGTGGGCGCAGGCGACCAACTCAAGTTTGGTACGCCGCTGGTTAGCGGGGCTTCCGTCAAGGCTACCGTTATCTCCCAAGGTCGTCACGATAAGGTGAAGATCTTCAAGATGCGCCGTCGCAAGCACTATCAAAAGCGTCAAGGCCATCGTCAAAATTACACCGAGCTGCGCATCGAAGAGATCATTGGCTGAGCCGGTGCTCAGTCATCGTCGACATCGAATTCAAGCGTAACTAGGTAAAGTAAAGCGACAGGAGTTAGTCATGGCACAGAAAAAGGGCGGCGGTTCCACACGGAACGGCCGCGATTCCGAATCGAAGCGTCTGGGCGTCAAGGTGTTTGGTGGTCAAGCCATCAACGCCGGCAGCATCATCGTGCGCCAGCGCGGTACCCGCGTGCACCCGGGCGATAACGTTGGCATTGGCAAGGATCACACCCTCTTTGCTCTCGTCGACGGCCACGTGCAGTTCGCCGTCAAGGGCGCTGCCAAGAAGCAGCAGGTCAGCGTCGTTCCGGCAGTCTGATCACAGCCTTTGCAGCGTGAAGGCCCCGCAGTACTTGCGGGGCTTTTTCTTTTCTGGCGACAATGTCATTGTCGCCATTCGCCGCGCCCGCGGCCCTGCCATCCCGGCCGGGCGCGCGCTTTGCGGTCGCTACACCACGGAAGGTCATCATGAAGTTCATCGACGAAGCCAGAATTGAAGTCATCGCCGGCAACGGCGGCAATGGCAGCGCATCGATGCGGCGCGAGAAATTTGTGCCCTTCGGTGGCCCCGACGGTGGCGACGGCGGTAGCGGCGGCAGCGTCTACGCGGTGGCCGACCGCAACATCAACACGCTCATCGACTTCCGCTACGCCAAGAAGCACGTGGCGCGCAACGGCGAGAATGGCCGGGGCGCCGATTGCTATGGCGCGGGCGGCGAAGATGTGAACCTGCGCATGCCGGTCGGCACGCAGATCCTGGACATGGATTCCGGCGAACTGATCGCCGACCTGACCGAGCATGGCCAGACCGTTTGCCTGGCCGAGGGTGGCCTGGGCGGCTGGGGCAACCTGCACTTCAAGTCCAGTACCAACCGCGCGCCCCGCCAGCAGGTGGACGGCAAGCCGGGTGAGCGCCGCATGATCAAGCTGGAGCTGAAGGTGCTGGCCGACGTGGGCCTGCTGGGCATGCCGAACGCCGGCAAGTCGACCTTTATCTCGCACATCTCCAATGCGCGCCCGAAGGTGGCCGACTATCCCTTCACCACGCTGCATCCCAACCTGGGCGTGGTGCGGGTCGATCACGAGCAGTCCTTCGTGGTGGCCGACATCCCCGGCCTGATCGAGGGCGCTGCGGAAGGCGCCGGGCTGGGCCATCAGTTCCTGCGCCACTTGCAGCGCACGGGGCTGTTGCTGCACATCGTCGACCTGGCGCCGTTCGACGAAGCCGTGGATCCGGTGGCCGAGGCCCGCGCCATCGTCAACGAGCTGAAGAAGTACGATGAAAGCCTGTACGAAAAGCCGCGCTGGCTGGTGCTCAACAAGCTGGACGTGGTGCCCGAGGAAGAGCGCGATGCGCGCGTCAAGGACTTCGTCAAACGCTACAAGTGGAAGGGCCCGGTGTTCCGCATCTCCGCCCTGACCGGCGAAGGCTGCCGCGAACTGATCTACGCGATCAAGGACCACCTGGCCGCGATCAAGGCCGAGGAAGTCGCCGCACTGGCCGAGCCGGACATCCGCCTGGATGACCGCCTGCACAACGTCGACCAGTCCGGCGCCGAGCAGAACTAACTACAAAAACAAAACAGCAGTACCCAGCAGACAGGATTCCCGCCATGCAATCGGTCATCGCCCAGGCAAAACGTATCGTCGTCAAGGTTGGGTCCAGCCTGGTGACCAACGACGGCAAGGGCCTCGATCACGAGGCCATCGCCCGTTGGGCGGCACAGATCGCCAAGCTGCGCATGGCCGGCAAGGAAGTCGTGCTGGTCAGCTCCGGCGCCATCGCCGAAGGCATGCAGCGGCTGGGCTGGGTCCGGCGCCCCAAGGAAATCCATGAACTGCAGGCCGCCGCGGCAGTGGGCCAGATGGGTCTCGCCCAGGTCTACGAAAGCCAGTTTGGCCGCTACGGCATCCGCACCGCCCAGGTGTTGCTGACCCACGCCGACCTGGCCGACCGCGAGCGCTACCTCAATGCGCGCTCGACCTTGCTGACGCTGCTGTCGCTGGGTGTCGTGCCCATCATCAACGAGAACGACACCGTGGTCACCGACGAAATCAAGTTCGGCGACAACGACACCTTGGGCGCGCTCGTCACTAACCTGATCGAAGGCGATGCGCTGGTGATCCTGACCGACCAGCGCGGACTCTATACCGCCGACCCCCGCAGCAACCCGCAGGCCGAGTTCGTGGACGAGGCGCTGGCCGGCGCGGTAGAGCTCGAGGCCATGGCCGGCGGCGCCGGCACGTCGATTGGCCGCGGCGGCATGCTGACCAAGATCCTGGCCGCCAAGCGCGCCGCCAAATCGGGCGCGCATACCGTGATCGCTTCCGGGCGCGAAGCCAATGTGCTGGAGCGGCTTGCCGGTGGCGAAGGCATCGGCACGCAACTGCTAGCCCCAACAGGCCGCCTGACCGCGCGCAAGCAATGGATGGCCGACCACCTGCAATTGCGTGGGCGGGTGGTGATCGATGCCGGCGCGGTGGATAAGCTGACCAGCGGCGGCAAGTCGCTGCTGCCGATCGGCGTGGTGGAGGTGCAGGGCGAGTTCGCGCGTGGCGAGGTCATTGCCTGCATCGACGCGGCAGGCCATGAGGTGGCGCGCGGCATCACCAACTACTCCAGTTCGGAAGCCAAGCTGATCGCGCGCAAGCCCTCGTCCGAGATCGAGCGGGTGCTTGGCCACCAGAACGAGCACGAGTTGATCCACCGGGACAACCTGGTACTGGTCTGAGCGGACTGATTGTTCCGAGGTACCATGCAAAAAAGCCCGCGAGCGATCGCGGGCTTTTTTGCATGGAGCGGCGCCGCCGTACTACGGCGCCGTTGCCGCCATCAACGTGCGATCGCGCTCTTGCGCGGTGCTTCGCCACGCAGATCCTTGACGATGTCCTGCGCCTTGCCGGCCGCGGAGCGGCCCTCGCACAGGAAATCCTTGGCCAGCGTCGCGCCATAGTTATTGCGCGCGATACCGGCCAGCTGGACCCAGCCACTGCGGTCATCAGTGCGGTTGCGTACCCACTCGGTCGCGCCCCTGGGCAGGGTGGCGTACATCTTGCGCTCGAAGGTGTCGCAGCGCACGGCTTCAAAGCTCACGTTGCGCATGCCGCCGGCACCGGTGATGACCACCGTATAACGCACCGCGCCGTCCGCACCCACGGCCACCGACTTGCCGTCGACGGCGAAGGTAAAGTTGCCGGCGGGGCTGACTTCGAACGGGATCAGGTCCGCGTCCCTCGGCGGCGCTGGCAGCGGGGTCTCCACTTCCCTGAATTCCTTCGCGGCGAACGGGTCGAGGATGCTGAACTCCTTCTTCGGCGTGTAATCCTCGGACTCGTCGGGCATCGGCAGGTGTTGCGGCTTGGACGTGCTGCCGCAGCCGGCCAGGCCAAGGCAAAGGGTTGCCGCCAGCAAGCAGGCGGCGGGCAGGCTCGGGCGCAAGCCGCGGCCGGCAAAATCAATCATCGGTACTCCGTTCTGTGGACGCCGGCTGGGCCGGCGAAATTGGGCCCGGATCGTGGGCCAGGTCCTGATGCACCAGGTCCGGAACGCTGTCGGGATGCTCGTCCAGCCCCGCGCGAGCATAACCTGCGCGCACCGAACCATGCCGGCCATGGGTGCCGTAGGGGCTCAGCGGCGCGCGGGTATTGCGCTGCAGGAAGCGGGACAGCTCGGTCAGCGCAAGCTGATAGACATCGCGCTTGAACTCGATGACAGCGTCCAGCGGGACCCAGTAATGGCTCCAGCGCCAGGCATCGAACTCCGGGTGGTCGGTGGCGCGCAGGCGGATGTCGCAATCGCGGCCCGCCATGCGCAACAGGAACCAAATCTGCTTCTGTCCCCTGTAATGGCCGCGGATTTCGCGGCGGATGAACTTGTCCGGCACCTCATAACGCAGCCAGTCGCGTGTGCGACCGACAATCCTGACATGCTCGGGCAGCAGACCGACTTCTTCATGTAGCTCGCGGTACATCGCCTGCTCCGGCGTTTCGCCGTATTTGATGCCGCCTTGCGGAAACTGCCACGAATGTTCGCCTATGCGCTTGCCCCAGAACACCTCGTTCCGTGCGTTGATGAGGATGATGCCGACGTTCGGGCGAAAGCCTTCACGATCGAGCATGACTGCACCTCGAATCCTTTAGAATTAGGTTGATTATAAAGGAAGCGCGTAATGGGGCTTTGTGCAACGGGGTGCTGGTTTTCCCCGAGCAAAAAGCGCTGCATAATGCACGCGCGCACCACGGATTCGCGCCATCTCGCCCACGGAACCTGCCAGGGCGGGCATGGCCTCACGAGAAAGTAACGGATGAAAGCCTCGCAATTCTTCATTTCCACCCAAAAGGAAGCCCCTTCCGACGCGGAAATCGTGTCGCACAAGTTGATGATGCGAGCCGGCATGATCAAGAAGCTCGGCGCTGGCATCTATAGCTACATGCCGGTCGGCCTGCGGGTGATCCGCAAGGTGGAAGCCATCGTGCGCGAGGAAATGAACCGCGCCGGCGCGGTCGAGCTGTCGATGCCGGTGATCCAGCCTGCCGAGCTGTGGCAGGAAACCGGCCGCTGGGACAAGATGGGCCCCGAGCTGCTGCGCCTGAAGGACCGCCACGAGCGCGACTTTGCCGTCCAGCCTACCTCCGAAGAGGTGGTGACGGACATCGCCCGCAGCGAAATCCGCAGCTACAAGCAACTGCCGATCAACTTCTACCAGATCCAGACCAAGTTCCGCGACGAGCGCCGGCCGCGCTTCGGCATCATGCGCGGACGCGAGTTCACCATGAAGGATGCCTACTCCTTCGACCGTGACACTGCTGGCCTGAAGGCGTCCTACGACAAGATGTTCGACGCCTACGTGCGCATCTTCCAGCGCTTCGGCCTGGAATTCCGTGCCGTGGCGGCCGACAACGGCGCCATCGGCGGCTCCGGCTCGCACGAGTTCCACGTGATCGCCGAGACCGGCGAAGACGCCATCGTCTACTGCCCCGACTCGGACTACGCCGCCAACATGGAAGCGGCCGAGGCCCTGCCGCTGCTGGCCCAGCGCGCCGCGCCGGCTGAAGCCATGGTCAACACGCCCACGCCGGGCAAGGCCAAGTGCGAGCACGTGGCCGAGCTGCTTGGCATCCCGCTGGCACGCACGGTCAAGTCGATCGTGCTGGCCACCGAAGGCGAGGCCGGCACGCAGATCTGGCTGCTGCTGCTGCGCGGCGACCATGAGCTCAACGAGGTCAAGGCGTCCAAGGTGGCCGGCCTGGCCGAGTTCCGCTTCGCGACCGAGTCCGAGATCGCCGAGACCTTCGGCACGCCCCCGGGCTACCTGGGCCCCATCGGCGCCAAGAAGCCTGTCAACGTGGTGGCGGACCGCACGGTCGCCAACATGAGCGACTTCGTTTGCGGCGCCAACGAGCGCGACTACCACCTGACCGGCGTGAACTGGGGCCGCGACCTGCCCGAGCCCGTGGTGGCGGACCTGCGCAACGTGGTGGAAGGCGACGTTTCACCGGACGGCAAGGGCACGCTCGCGATCTGCCGCGGCATCGAAGTCGGCCATGTGTTCATGCTCGGTACGCGCTATTCGGAATCGATGGGCGCCACCTTCCTGGACGAGAACGGCAAGACCCAGCCCATGCAGATGGGTTGCTACGGCATTGGCGTGACCCGTATCCTGGGGGCCGCCATCGAGCAGAACTTCGACGAGCGCGGCATTGTCTGGCCCGCATCGATCGCCCCGTTCGCGGTGGTGGTCTGCCCGGTTGGCTACGACCGCTCCGAGGCCGTCAAGGCCGAGGCCGACCGTATCCACGCCGAGCTGCTGGCCGCCGGCGTCGACGTGATCCTGGACAACCGCGGCGAGCGCCCCGGCGCCATGTTTGCCGACTGGGAGCTGATCGGCGTGCCGCACCGCGTGGTGGTGGGCGACCGTGGCCTGAAGGAAGGCCGCGTGGAGTACCAGGGACGGCGCGACGCCGAAGCCACCCAGCTGCCGGTCGCCGACGTGGTTGCCCACGTGCGCGGGCTGTTGTCCGCCTGAGCGCCATGCGCCTACTGCACCCGCTGCGTTTGCCTGACCTGAGCCTGAGCCGCCTGCGCGTGGCGCGTGCCAGTGCCGGCATGCTGCTGGTGCTGAGCGCTGCCGCCCACGCCGGGGCCCAGAAGGAAGAGGACCTGGCCGACTCGGTGCGCGGCGCGCTGGCCGCGGCGATTGCCGACAGCCGCCCGCTGCGCCCCGCTTTCGCCACCGGCGGCGAGCAACTGGCCTATCTCAAGTGGCTGGAAGAAATGTCGCACCGGCTCGCGGGGCGCATCCCTGAACCGCAGGTGCGCATCGAGCTGATCGAGACCGCCTACTATGAAGCCAAGCGCGCCGGGCTGGAACCCGCGCTGGTGCTAGGCCTGGTGCAGGTCGAGAGCAATTTCCGCAAGTACGCGATCAGCTCGGCCGGCGCCCGCGGGTTGATGCAGGTGATGCCGTTCTGGGTGCGCAGCATCGGCGACAGCGACAGCCGCAAGCTGTTCCACCTGCAGAGCAACCTGCGTTACGGCTGCACCATCCTGCGCTACTACCTGGACCGCGAGCAGGGCGACCTGTTCCTGGCGCTGGGCCGGTATAACGGCAGCCGCGGCCGTCCCGAGTATCCCAATGCGGTACTGGCAGCCTGGAAGCGCTGGCAGTATTCCGAAGCCACGGTCACCGTCGCCGGCGACCCCGAAACCGGCACGGCCACCCGCAGCCGCGTGCTGCCGCCCGAAGCGCCGGCGCGCAACCCGTTCTCGCCGCAGCGGCTGGCCAATCCCTCATGAGCAACACCCGCGGCACCAGCGTCACTGGCGACACCGCCGGCAAGGCGGGCTACACCAGTTCCTCGGCGGACCTGGAGCGCTGGCTGCGGCGCCATATCGGGCAGGGCTTTGGCGCTGAGGCACTGGTGCAGTCGATGTGCCAGTCCGGCTACGAGCAGGCCTTCGCGCAAGCCACGGTGGCCGCGGCGTTGTCCGCCGCGGCACGGGCAGAGGTGCGGGGGACGCCGCCGGACAACGCCGCGGAGATGGCCGCGGAGCTGGGCATCGGCAAGCCGGCCGAGCGCGCGGCCGATCACGCCGGTGGCCGTGACCATCGCGGCGTGCAAGGCAAGCGCAACGCGGCGCATTTCGCCGGCCGCGAGATTCCCATCCTGTTCACGCTCGCGGCGCCGCGCGTGACCCTGTTCCAGCAACTGCTGACGGATGCCGAGTGCGACGCCCTGGTGGAGCTGGCGCGCGGCCGCCTGGCGCGCTCACCCGTGATCAACCCCGACACCGGCGACGAGAACCTGATCGAGGCGCGCACCAGCCTGGGCGCGATGTTCCAGGTCGGCGAGCATGCGCTGATCGAGCGCATCGAGGACTGCATCGCCGCGGTGACCGGGATTGCCGCGGACCGCGGCGAAGGCTTGCAGATCCTCAACTACAAGCCCGGCGGCGAGTACCAGCCGCACTACGATTTCTTTAACCCGCAGCGCCCCGGCGAGGCGCGCCAGCTCAAGGTCGGCGGGCAACGCGTCGCTACCCTGGTGATCTACCTGAACAGCCCGCCGGCGGGCGGCGCTACCGCCTTTCCCAAGCTTGGCCTGGAGGTGGCGCCGGTCAAGGGCAACGCGGTCTATTTCAGCTATCGCAAGTCCGACGGCGCGCTGGACGAGCGCACCCTGCATGCCGGCCTGCCCGTTGAAGCCGGCGAGAAATGGATCGCCACCAAATGGCTGCGCGAGCGTCCATACCGGACCGACTGATGCGCCCGCGCAGCACCGGAGCCACCGAATCCAGCAAAGTCGCCGGCACGCGGCAGGCCCGCTATTGGTTCGATCCCGCCATGCCGCATGTCGAGAGCCGCTGCGCCAGCGACAGCGGCGCCGCCTACCTGCCGCATACCCATCCCACGTTATCGATCGGCGCCGTCGACGGCGGCCACAGCCTGTTCAGCACCGGGACCGAGTCGGTAAGGCTGGCGCCCGGCGATGTGGTCGTGATCCCGGCTGGCCAGGTGCACGCCTGCAATCCGGAGCCGGACGCGCGCTGGAGCTACCAGATGCTGCACCTGGACCCGGCATGGACGGCAGCGGTGCTGGAGGCGCGTGGCGTGGCGATGTTGCCCGCGGCGCTGGCGCGGGTGCGGGTCACCAGCGCGGCGGACACCTATGCCAGCCTGTGCCGGCTTAACGAAGTGCTGTTCTCCGCGGCCACGCTGGCTGCCAAGGAAGCGGCGCTGGGCGGCTTCGCGGCTGCGCTGTTCGGCGGTGCCGACCGGCGCCAGGCGGTGCGCGCGCCGCGCCA
>NZ_JBIUHC010000062.1:0-57773 GCF_044627735.1 Cupriavidus sp. CuC1
ATGCGCTGGGCCACCCGCAGGCGCGCGCCCGGCGCCGCCACGTCGGCGCTGCGCACGGCGTAGCCGTCCATCGAGGTGTTGTCGGCCGGCGGCACGTCCAGCGTGCTCGACACCGGCGCGGCCAACACGCGGCCATTGGCGTCGAGCGTGGCGATGCGCTCGGCTTCGGCGAGCGGGCGAGCGCCGGCCAGCAGGGCCTCGAGGGCCTGGGCCATGGTCAGCATGGGGGGACGGGCGGGCGCGGCAGCTTGGGTCATGAGGAAAACAGGTAAGTGAGACAGCTTGTGTGAGCCTGGAACAGCAAACCCGTGGCCATCCAGCACCCATGGGAAACGGCCCGCGTACCGCCCCCGATACATCCGGGGCAATGCGAGGGCCGTGCGATTTCTGCTCGGCAAGTCTGATTGTAGCGAGTTGGCGCGCTGCCGGCAGGAACGCAGCCGGCAGCGGCCGGGCCTTACAGGCCGGTGTGGCCGGCGATGTAAGCCTTGATCCGGTCGGCATCCGCCGGCATCACCTCGAAGCGCTGCGGCAGGTTCTCGATGCCTTCGAAGGCTGCCGGACGCTCCGGCTCATGGCCAAGCGCTTCGCGGATGGTGTCTGCGAACTTGGCCGGCAGCGCGGTTTCCAGCACCAGCATCGGCACGCCGGGCGTGAGATGCTCGCGCGCGACCTTGATGCCATCGGCGGTGTGCGTGTCGATGGTGATGCCGTAGCGCTCGGACAGGTCGCGGATGGTGGCGAGGCGGTCTTCGTGCGTGCTGCGGCCCGAGACGAAGCCGAAGGCGCGGATGCGCTCGAATTCCGGCGTGCCGGACAGGTCGAAGCCGCCCTTGGTGTCGACGTCCTCGCGGAACATCTTGGCCAGCTTGTCGCCATCGCGGCCGAGCAGGTCGAAGACGAAGCGCTCAAAGTTCGACGCCTTCGAGATGTCCATGCTCGGGCTGGAGGTGTGGTACGTCTCCGCCGACTTGCGCACGCGGTAGGTGCCGGTGCGGAAGAACTCGTCGAGCACGTCGTTCTCGTTGGTGGCGACCACCAGCTTGTCGATCGGCAGGCCCATCATGCGCGCGATATGGCCGGCGCAGACGTTTCCGAAATTGCCCGACGGCACGCAGAACGAGACCTTCTGGCCCGGGCCGTCGGTGGCCAGCAGCCAGCCCTTGAAGTAGTACACCACCTGGGCCACCACGCGCGCCCAGTTGATCGAGTTGACCGTGCCGATCTTCTGGCGGGCCTTGTAGTCCAGATCGTTGGAGACCGCCTTGACGATGTCCTGGCAATCGTCGAACACGCCTTCCACCGCCAGGTTGAAGATGTTCGGGTCCTGCAGGCTGAACATCTGCGCGGTCTGGAACGCGCTCATCTTGCGGTGCGGGCTCAGCATGAACACGCGGATGCCGCGCTTGCCGCGCATGGCGTATTCCGCCGCGCTGCCGGTGTCGCCCGAGGTGGCGCCGAGAATGTTCAGCTCCTGTCCGGCACGCGCCAGTGCGTACTCGAACAGGTTGCCGAGCAGCTGCATGGCCATGTCCTTGAAGGCCAGCGTGGGGCCGTTGGACAGGCCCAGCAGCTGCAGCTGCGTGCCGCCCTCTTCACCCAGCGTGCGCAACGGGGTGATGTCGGCGGTGTTGTCGCCGGGACGGGCATTGCAGTACACCTCGGCGGTGTAGGTCTTGCGCGTCAGGGCGCGCAGGTCCTCGGCCGGGATGTCGTCGCAGAAGCGGGACAGGACTTCGAAGGCGAGATCGGCGTACGACAGCTTGCGCCAGGCTTCCAGCTCGTCGGCCGTGACCTGCGGGTACTCCCGGGGTAGGTAAAGGCCGCCGTCCGGCGCCAGGCCACCCAGCAGGATCTCGGAGAAGGTTTGCGGCATCTCATGGCCGCGCGTCGACTGGTATTTCATCGGTGCGTTCAGTTCAGTTCTTCCATGCGCAGGCGCGTGACTGCCGACAGCACGGTCGGCAGCGCCTCGATCTTGGCGATGGCGGCGTTGACCTGCTTCTCGAGAGTGAGGTGCGAGAGCATGATGATGTCGGTCTGCGGCTCGCCTTCGCGCGACTCCTTCTGCAGCATGGCATCGATGGAGATGCCGGCGTCAGCCAGGATGCGGGTGATGTCGGCCAGCACGCCGGTCTCGTCCGCCACGCGCATGCGCAGGTAGTACGAGCTGGTGACTTCCTCGATCGGGAGCACCGGCACGCTGGACAGCGCGTCCGGCTGGAACGCCAGGTGCGGCACGCGGTGCTCGGGGTCGGCGGTGTGCAGGCGGGTCACATCGACCAGGTCGGCGATCACGGCGGAGGCGGTCGGCTCGGCGCCGGCGCCCTTGCCGTAGTACAGCGTGGCGCCCACGGCGTCGCCCTGCACCAGCACGGCGTTCATGGCGCCTTCCACGTTGGCGATCAGGCGCTTGGCCGGCACCAGCGTCGGGTGCACGCGCAGCTCGATGCCGTTTTCACGACGGCGCGTCAGGCCCAGCAGCTTGATGCGGTAGCCCAGCTCTTCGGCGTAGCGGATATCCACGGCCGACAGTTTGGTGATGCCTTCCACGTAGGCCTTGTCGAACTGCACCGGCATGCCGAAGGCGATCGAGCTCATCAGCGTGATCTTGTGCGCGGCATCGATGCCTTCGATGTCGAAAGTGGGATCGGCCTCGGCATAGCCCAGCGCTTGCGCCTGCTTGAGCACGGTGTCGAAGTCCAGGCCCTTGTCGCGCATCTCCGACAGGATGAAGTTGGTGGTGCCATTGATGATGCCGGCGATCCACTCGATGCGGTTGGCGGTCAGGCCTTCGCGCAGCGCCTTGATGATGGGGATGCCACCGGCCACCGCGGCTTCGAAGGCGACGATCACGCCCTTCCTGCGGGCGGCTTCGAAGATTTCGTTGCCATGCACGGCCAGTAGCGCCTTGTTGGCAGTGACCACGTGCTTGCCGTTCTCGATGGCCTTGAGCACCAGCTCGCGAGCGATGCCGTAGCCGCCGATCAGCTCGATCACGATGTCGATCTCGGGGCGGGTGACGACCTCGTTGGCGTCGGCCACCACCTCGACCTGCCCACCGGTCAGCTCGCGGGCGCGCTCGGTGTCGAGGTCGGCCACCATGGCAATCTCGATGCCGCGCCCGGCGCGGCGGCGGATTTCTTCCTGGTTACGTTGCAGCACATTGAACGTGCCGCTACCGACGGTACCGATGCCAAGCAGGCCTACTTTGATGGGATTCATGGACGATCTGACTCTGAGTTGCTGAAAAATGGATTACGCCGCAATGGCCTTGCTCAGGCCGCGTGGCCGTGGCGCTTGCGGTATGCCTCCAGGAAACGGCCCACGCGGCCGATGGCCTCGCGCAGGTCCTCCTCGTGAGGCAGGAACACGATACGGAAATGGTCCGGCTTGCCCCAGTTGAAGCCGGTGCCCTGCACCAGCAGCACCTTGGACTCCTGCAGCAGTTCATAGATGAACTCCTGGTCGTCCTGGATCGGGTACATCGACAGGTCGAGCTTGGGGAACAGGTACAGCGCGGCCTTGGGCTTGACGCAGGTGACGCCCGGGATCTGCGTGATCAGTTCGTGGGCAAGATCGCGCTGGCGGCGCAGGCGCCCGCCTTCGTTCACCAGGTCGTTGATGCTCTGGTAGCCGCCCAGCGCGGTCTGGATGGCCCACTGGCCGGGCACGTTGGCGCACAGGCGCATCGAGGACAACATGTTCAGCCCCTCGATATAGTCCAGCGCGGGCCGCTTGTCGCCCGATACCACCATCCAGCCGGCGCGGTAGCCGCACGAGCGATAGTTCTTGGACAGGCCGTTGAAGGTCACCGTCAACACATCGGTCGACAGCGCGGCAATGGACGTGTGGCTATGGCCGTCGTACAGCACCTTGTCGTAGATCTCGTCGGCAAAGATGATCAGGCCGTGTTCGCGCGCAATCGCCACGATGGCGTTGAGCAGTTCGTCCGAGTACAGGGCGCCGGTGGGGTTGTTGGGGTTGATGACGACGATGGCCTTGGTATTCGGCGTGATCTTGGCGCGGATATCGTCCAGATCGGGCATCCACTCGTTGGCCTCGTCGCACATATAGTGCACCGGGGTGCCGCCCGACAGGCTCACCGCGGCGGTCCACAACGGGTAGTCCGGCGCCGGAACCAGCACTTCGTCGCCGCTGTTGAGCAGCGCGTTCATCGACATCACGATCAGCTCGGAGGCGCCGTTGCCGACGTAGATGTCGTCCAGGCCCACGCCCTCGATGTTCTTCTGCTGCGTGTAGTGCATGATCGCCTTGCGCGCGGCGAAGATGCCCTTGGAGTCCGAGTACCCGGCCGAATTGGGCAGGTTGCGCATCATGTCCTGCTGGATCTCTTCCGGCGCGTCAAAGCCGAAGACGGCCAGGTTGCCGATGTTCAGCTTGATGATCTTGTGGCCTTCCTCTTCCATCTGCTTGGCCTTCTCCAGCACCGGGCCGCGGATGTCATAGCAAACATTGTTGAGCTTGTTGGATTTCTGGATCGGTTTCACGGCGATGTTGGCAGGAGGCAAGCGCCGCCGGGTAGCGGCGGCAATCTAGGGAATCTGGGTGGGAAAGGAGCGGCCCGGGTAGCCTGTGCGCTGCGTTGCAACGCAAAACGTGGCAGGCAGGGAGGCAAAAGCTATAATTTATCGGATTATGACAGACTTCGGCAGGGATTCTTGCATTGCAGCGTACGCCGCCGGTACCCCGGGGCCGCAGCAAAGCCGCCCGGCCCGCCTGCCCCAAAATGCTCTCAACCCGCCCTGCGCTGCCCCGGCCGAGTCGCCGCGCGCGCCGCGAGGGGCAGCGCCAGATAAGGTTCGCCCTTGAAACTCCACGCAGACCAGCCCAATGCCCTCAATACGGTAACGTCGTACGGCCCGGGCTATATCGAAATCAATATGGTGCGCTACACGGAATCCGTGCTGGTCATGCCCGAAGGCGAGATCCGGCCCTGGCCGGTGCAGCGCTTCGAAGACCTGGAACCCGCGCACTTCGAAGGCCTGCTGGCGCACTCGCCCGAAGTGGTGCTGCTGGGCACCGGCAGCCGCCTGCGCTTCCCCCATCCCCGCCTGACCGCTTCCCTGGCGCGCCTGCATGTCGGGGTGGACGCCATGGATCTGCAGGCCGCCTGCCGCACTTACAACATCCTGATGGCTGAAGGCCGCAAGGTGGCGGCCATCCTGCTGCTGGAGGAGCCTGCCTGAGCCGGCCCGGCGGCCCGGGCAGGCTGGTTCACGCAAGTTGAGCACGCGCCACGCTTGAAGTTGGCCGACCCGCCCCCATCTGCCGCCACCATGGTGGCCGCACTCACGCAGCCGCCCCCTTCCTGTCCCTCCCAGGAGCCATAAGAATGACAGTCAGTCTCAGCCAGCCCGTACCCGATTTCAGCGCGCCCGCCACCGGCGGCACGTTCAGCCTTGGCGCCCAGCGCGGCAAGACCGTCGTCCTGTATTTCTATCCCAAGGACAACACCCCGGGCTGCACTACCGAAGCCATGAACTTCCGCGACCAGCATGACGACTTCGTCAAGGCAGGCACGGTGGTCTTCGGCATCTCGCGCGACAGCCTGAAGTCGCACGAGAACTTCAAGGCCAAGCTGGAACTGCCCTTCGAGTTGATCTCCGATGGCGATGAAGCCGTGTGCCATCTGTTCGATGTCATCAAGATGAAGAAAATGTATGGCAAGGAAGTGCGCGGCATCGAGCGCAGCACCTTCATCATCGACGGCAAGGGCATCCTGCGCCATGCCTTGCGCGGCATCAAGGTGCCCAACCACGTCGACGAGGTGCTGGAAATCGTGCGCGGCCTCTGATCCGGGGCGTGATCCGGGGCGTGATCCACGGTGATTCGGCCCGGCACTTTAATGCGGCGCAGCAACACCGTCAAAAGTCCACTCGGCAAGCGATTGCAAAACAGAAAACGTTCGGATACATTGACCTTTAATGAGTTCAAGATCCGGATGCCACGCTGCTTCATCGTCCCGGCCCAGGCGCACCTTGCCACAGGCCGGTAGCGGACCTGCCGTGTCTCCGGTCCGAAAGAAAGCCGCCAAACCTGCTAACCAGGTTGGCGGCTTTTTTGTTTGTGTGGTTTGTACGCACAGGACACGATCCCCAATGACGTGGCGCCATGCGGCCACGCCAGTGTCCTGCGCCGTTTTCCAGCCGTCTTCTCCCCCTGAAAGGAAAGCCTAGCATGCCGCTGCCGACCATGCCCGCCAAGCCTGCCCAATTGCTTGACCCGAGCGAATTCGCTCCGGTGACCAAGCTGACTAAGGCCAAATCAGCGTCGCAGGGTAAGAAACCTGTGCCGGCGCTGGAGCGTGTGGCCTTGCTGGAAACCGGAACCAGCAAAGCGGACAACGCGCCGGCCGTGGTGGCCAGCGCCAGCGGTTCGACGCGAGCGCGCACCAAGGATGCGCCGCCGTCCGCGCTGAAGTCCGTGCCGTCGCTGGCCGCCGTGCCCAAGGTGCCCGCCAAGGCCCCTGGCACGACCAACCGTCGCATGCAGAAACACACCGGCCCCAGCAAGCTGTTCGTGCTGGACACCAATGTGCTGATGCACGACCCGTCCTCGCTGTTCCGCTTCGAAGAGCACGACGTCTATCTGCCGATGATGACGCTCGAGGAACTGGACAACCACAAGAAGGGCATGAGCGAAGTCGCGCGCAACGCCCGCACCGTGAGCCGCACGCTGGACGCGCTGGTGGGCGGCACCGATGGCGTGCTCGACGAGGGCTTGCCGCTGGCCAAGTTGGGCAACCGCGATGCGCAGGGCAAGCTGTTCCTGCAAACCAAGCTCAACGAGATCAAGCTGCCCGACGGCCTGCCGCAGGGCAAGGCGGATAACCAGATCCTGGGCGTGGTCAGCGCCCTGCAGCAGCAGTTCCCGGAGCGCCAGGTCGTGCTGGTGTCGAAAGACATCAACATGCGCATCAAGGCGCGCGCGCTCGGCCTGCCCGCCGAGGATTACTTCAACGACCAGGTCCTCGAGGACAAGGACCTGCTGTACTCGGGGGTGATGCTGCTGCCCAACGACTTCTGGGCCAAGCATGGCAAGGGCGTGGAAAGCTGGCAGGACCCGAAGTCCGGCGCGATGTTCTATCGCCTGACGGGCCCGCTGGTGCCCTCCTTCCTGGTCAACCAGTTCGTCTTCCTGGAACCCAGCGACGGCAGCCTGCCGCTGTACGCCCAGGTCAAGGAAATCAACGGCAAGACCGCGCTGCTGCAAACGCTCAAGGACTACACGCACCACAAGAACAATGTGTGGAGCGTGACCGCCCGCAACCGCGAGCAGAACTTCGCGCTCAACCTGCTGATGCATCCGGAGATCGATTTCGTCACCCTGCTGGGCCAGGCCGGTACCGGCAAGACCCTGCTGGCGCTGGCGGCGGGCCTGGAGCAGGTGCTCGATCAGAAGCTCTACAACGAGATCATCGTCACCCGCGCCACCGTGCCGGTTGGCGAGGACATCGGCTTCCTGCCCGGCACCGAGGAAGAAAAGATGCAGCCCTGGATGGGCGCTTTCGACGACAACCTGGAAGTGCTCCAAAAGAGCGACGACAGCGCCGGCGAATGGGGCCGCGCCGCCACCCAGGAACTGATCCGCTCGCGCATCAAGGTCAAGAGCATGAACTTCATGCGCGGACGCACCTTCGTCAACAAGTTCGTCATCATCGACGAGGCCCAGAACCTGACGCCAAAGCAGATGAAGACGCTGGTAACGCGTGCCGGCCCCGGCACCAAGATCATCTGCCTGGGCAACATCGCGCAGATCGACACGCCTTACCTGACCGAGGGCTCGTCCGGCCTCACCTACGTGGTCGACCGGTTCAAGGGCTGGAGCCACAGCGGCCATGTGACGCTGGCGCGCGGTGAACGCTCGCGCCTGGCCGACCATGCCGCGGATGTCCTTTAAGGGGCGCATCATCGCTAAAGACTAAGCCTCTGCACCCTCTGCACCCTCCGGAACCATCGGATGCCCTTGTAGGACCACGTCCGGCAGATTTGCCTACCGGCGTGGCCTAGCATCAAAGTATCCGGAGCGCCCGCCATTTCGGCACCTCGCGTGCCGGCGTCCGGCGGGCGTTTTTTTGCCCCTCCCGGCTTGTTGGATCGATGGAGACATTGATGGACAACCACCTGCACCACACACCGCTGCGGCTCGCGCTGGCCGGCAGCGTCGCGATTGCCGCCTTCTTGCTGCTCGCGGGCCCCGCGCTCGCCGCCGACGAAATGGTGATCCGCACCATGGGCCCCGTCAGCTACATCTGCGGGGGCATTGCCGCGGACGAACAGCAGCAACTGGCCGCGCAGCAGAAGAACTTCAACATCGGCCTGCTGTTCACCCAGGGCGAGCGCGGCGAGTACCTGGCCGACGTCGCCGTCAAGATGACCCGCGAAGGCCATGAAGTGGCCAGCTTTACCGCGTCCGGGCCCAAGTGCCTGATCAAGGCCCCGCAAGGCAGCTACAATATCGAAGCGACTTATAAGGGACAGGCCAAGTCGGTTAACGTGAGTACGGGCACCTACAACGCGCAACTGCGCTGGTAAGGCGCCAGGGGCGGCTCCCTCGCTGGGCTGCTCCCCTCGCGCCACGGCACTTGGCCCGGGACCGGACCGAGAAGGATGCCTCTGCGCCAGATAGCCCAAACCGGAAGACGCGTGCCCAGCCAGGCGCGCGCCTTGCTCAGTGCCCGCCTGCACCTGCTTTGCACGGCAGCATTGCTGCTCGCCGCCTGCGCCTCGACGCCGCCTGGGCGCCATAGCGCCCAGCCACGCCCGGCAGGCACCCCCATGGTGGATCCCAGCGCCGGACTGGAAGAAGTCTCCATCCAGGCGATGTCGCTGGTTGGCACGCCCTATCGCTACGGCGGCAATACGCCGGACTCGGGCTTCGACTGCAGCGGCCTGGTCCGCTATGTCGTGCTGCGCGCCGCCAACGTCAACCTGCCACGCACCACCGAAGCCATGGGCGAGCGCGGCGTGTCGCTGGAGCGCAGCCAGGTGGCCTCGGGCGACCTGGTTTTCTTCAATACCACCGGCCGGGCCAACTCGCATGTCGGCATCTATGTCGGGCAGAACCGCTTTGTCCATGCGCCGTCCACCGGCGGCACGGTACGCCTCGAGGACATGACCAAGTCGTACTGGGCCTCTCGGTACAACGGCGCCCGGCGGGTCGCGGCGGGGATCGACCAGACGCCGGCATCCGTGGTGCCGCCGCAGGCCGCCCGGGCTGCACCACCACCGCCTTCCGTTGCTCCCCCGGCCCCGGTGGACGACGACCCGATCGCCGCATTCGCCAATCGTTAGCGATCGTCACCGTCCTTCGCCACAAACAAAAAAGCCAGGCATCTCGCCTGGCTTTTTGTTTGTTTGCTTGTGGAATCCGGCTGCCGTGCTTCAGAGCACGTGCTTGCCAATCCACCATGCAATGGCAGCCATGAACGCCGATGCCGGAATCGTCAGCACCCAGGCCCAGACGATGTTGCCGGCCACGCCCCAGCGCACCGCCGACATCTTCTGCACCGAGCCCACGCCGACGATGGCGCCGGTGATGGTATGGGTTGTCGACACCGGCACGCCCAGCGCCGAGGCAATGAACAGCGTGATGGCGCCGCCCGTCTCCGCGCAGAAGCCGCCTACCGGCTTGAGCTTGGTGATCTTCTGGCCCATGGTACGCACGATGCGCCAGCCACCAAACATGGTGCCCATGCCGATCGCCACGTAGCAGGAAACGATGACCCAGATCGGCGGCTCCGCGCCGCCCTGCGCCACGTGGCCGCTCGCGATCAGCAGCATCCAGATAATGCCGATGGTCTTCTGCGCGTCATTGCCGCCGTGGCCCAGGCTGTAGAGCGAAGCGGAGACCAGCTGCAGCCGGCGGAACCAGCGATCGACCCGCGACGGCGGCGTACGGAAGAACGTCCAGGCCACGATCACCATCATCAGCGAACCGAGCAGGAAGCCCAGCAGCGGCGAAATGACGATAAATGCCACGGTCTTGAGCAGGCCGCCGCCTACCAGCGCGCTGGTGCCGCTCTTGGCCACCGCGGCGCCAACCAGGCCACCGATCAGCGCGTGCGACGACGACGAGGGAATGCCGTAGTACCAGGTGATCAGGTTCCAGGCAATGGCGCCCATCAGCGCGCCGAAGATCACGTAGTGATCGACGATGTTGACATCGATCGTGCCGGTCCCCACCGTAGCCGCCACCTTCAGGTGGAAGATAAAAATCGCCACCACATTGCACATGGCCGCCATGGCCACCGCGTGGTGCGGCTTGAGCACGCCCGTCGACACCACCGTGGCAATCGAATTGGCGGCATCGTGAAAGCCGTTCATGAAATCGAACAGCAAGGCGAGAGCCACCAGCAAGCCGATGACCCACAGGCTCATTTGTATTGTTTGCATTCCGATTTGTGCCTCAGGCGTTTTCCAGGACGATGCCTTCGAGAATGTTGGCAACGTCCTCGCACTTGTCGGTAATGGTTTCGAGCTGCTCGTAGATAGCCTTCAGCTTGATCAGGCGCTTGACGTCCGTTTCGTCGCGGAACAGCTTGGACATGGCGGCGCGCATCACGCGATCGGCCTCGGACTCGAGCTGGTCGATCTGCTGCGCCGTCTTCAGGATGGCGCCGGCATTGCTCATGTCATCGAGCAGGCCGACCGCGATCTTGACCTGGTCGCAACACTGCACGCAGATGGAGGCCAGCTTGCGCGCCTCGTCGGTCAGGCTGGTCACGTCGTACAGCGAGATGGTTTCAGCCACGTCTTCCATCAGGTCGAGGATGTCGTCCATGGTGGTGATGAGCTTGTGGATCTCATCACGGTCCAGCGGCGTGATGAAGGTCTTGTGCAGCAGGTCGATCGTGTCGTGCGTGATGCGATCGGCTTTCTTTTCGGTGGCCTGCACGCGGCGGGCGTGGGCCTCGGCATTGGGCAGGTCGTTGACCAGCACTTCCAGCTCGCGGGCGGCGGTCACCGCGCAATCGGCATGCTGGTTGAAGTATTCGAAGAACTTGCCCTCGGTGGGCATGAATCGGCCGAACATGGAATGTTCCTTGTCGAAGCGCGGGGGCGCCGCGGGTAGTTATTACTAGTTACTGAATCAGGCGGGTACGCATTGCACGACAGCCGCCCGGAGGCGGCTGTCATCAAAACGCAACATTTTACAGGTTTGTGCGGCGATGCCGGGGGACTTTGACACGCGGCATGCACGGTCGACTGTGGCCACCGAGCCACGATGCCCGGCAAGCGGCGCCAGGACTGGCTTCAGTTGTCGTTGTCGAAGAAGGCGGGGCCGCCGCTGAAGTTGTCGAACTTGGTGAACTGGCCCAGGAACGTCAGCCGCACGGTGCCAATTGGGCCGTTACGCTGCTTGCCGATGATGATCTCGGACGTGCCCTTGTCCTGCGAATCGGGGTTGTAGACCTCGTCGCGGTAAATAAACAGGATCACGTCGGCATCCTGCTCGATAGCGCCGGATTCACGCAAGTCGGACATCACCGGGCGCTTGTTCGGGCGCTGCTCCAGGCTTCGGTTCAGCTGCGACAGTGCAATCACCGGGCAGTTGAGTTCCTTCGCCAGGCCCTTGAGCGACCGCGAGATTTCCGAGATTTCGGTGGCGCGGTTTTCGCCGCCGCCCGAGCCCGACATCAGCTGCAGGTAGTCGATGACGATCAGTCCGAGCTGGCCGCACTGGCGCGCCAGCCGGCGCGAACGGGCGCGCAGCTCCATCGAGCTCAGCGCCGGCGTTTCGTCGATGAACAATTGCGCATCGTTCATGCGCTGGATGGCGTGCGTGAGCCGCGGCCAGTCTTCATCGAGCAAGCGGCCGGTACGCAGGCGGTGCTGGTCGAGCCTGCCGACCGAGCCCAGCATACGCATGGCCAGCTGCGTGCCCGCCATTTCCATCGAGAACACCGCCACCGGCAGGCCCTGCTCCACCGCCACGTGCTCGCCGATATTCAGCGAGAAAGCGGTCTTACCCATGGAGGGGCGACCGGCCACGATGATCAGGTCGCCCGCCTGCATGCCGCTGGTCATGCGGTCCAGGTCGATAAAACCGGTAGGCACGCCGGTGACGTCGGTGCTGGAGTCACGGTGGTACAGCTCGTCGATACGCTCGACCACCTGGGTCAGCAGCGGCTGGATTTCCTGGAAACCCTTCTGCCCGCGCGAGCCTTCCTCGGCAATGGCGAACACCTTGGATTCCGCTTCGTCGAGCAGCTCCCGCACCTCGCGCCCTTTGGGGGCGAAAGCCGCGGTAGCGATATCGTCGGCCACGGTCACCAGCTTGCGCAGCACCGAGCGCTCGCGCACGATCTCCGCATAGCGACGGATATTGGCCGCGCTAGGCGTGTTCTGTGCGAGGGAATTCAGATAGGCCAGGCCGCCCACCTCTTCCGCCTTGCCCGCGCCTTGCAGCGTCTCGTAGACGGTGATGACGTCGGCGGGCTTGGTGGCGGCGATCAGCCGGGAGATGCTCTGGAAGATCATCCGGTGATCGAAGCGATAGAAATCCGCCTCGGACAGGAAGTCGGCGATACGGTCCCAGGCGGCATTGTCCAGCAGCAAGCCACCCAGCACCGATTGCTCGGCCTCGATGGAATGCGGCGGTACCTTGAGATTGTCTAGTTGGGGGTCTGCGACAGGCGCGTTCATAGGGAGGGATTATAACGGCCGGCGCCAGCGAGCCGGCGGAGAATTCGCAGCCGGCTGTTGGCACATCCTGCCATGTGACGACGGGACAACCAGTCCCGCCCTATAGCAACAAGGCATTGAGGCAAGCAAGGGGCACGGCCAAACAAAAAGGCAGGAGCGCGATGCTCCTGCCTTTTTGTTTGGTCAAGCAAGCGGCACTGGCACCCGGCTCCCACCGCCCCGAAGGGCAAGAGGGAACCAGCAGCAAGGCCGATGCTTAGACGTGTTCGCCCAGGACGGAAACCGTCACGTCGACCAGCACGTCGGTGTGCAGCGAGACGCTGACCGGGTGGTCGCCAACAACCTTCAGCGGACCATTCGGCAGACGCACTTGCGCCTTCTCGACCTTGAAGCCTTGGCCAGCCAGGGCTTCAGCGATGTCGGCGTTGGTCACCGAACCGAACAGGCGGCCGTCAACACCCGACTTCTGGGTGATTTGCACGGTCAGGCCGTTCAGCTTTTCGCCTTCGGCTTGCGAGGCGGCCAGCTTTTCGGCGGCTGCCTTTTCCAGTTCAGCGCGCTTGACTTCGAACTCGCTGATAGCAGTCTGGGTAGCGCGGCGGGCCTTCTTGTTCGGGATCAGGAAGTTACGGGCGTAGCCGTCCTTCACGCGAACGATGTCACCCAGGTTGCCCAGATTGATGACTTTCTCAAGCAGAATAATTTGCATCGTGTTTTCTCCTTAACGGACCTAGGGCCGATCAGTTCTTGTGCAGGTCGGTGTAGGGCATCAGCGCGAGGAAACGCGCGCGCTTGATGGCCGTGTCGAGCTGACGCTGATAGTGCGCCTTGGTGCCGGTCAGGCGGGCCGGCGTGATCTTGCCGTTGTCGCCGATGAAATCCTTCAGGGTGTCCAGATCCTTGTAGTCGATCTGTTCCACGCCAGCCACGGTGAAGCGGCAGAAGCGCTTACGCTTGAACAGCGGGTTTTGCTGTTGGAAGCGCTTCTTGTTCTTGTTGTCACGTTTGACGAATGCCATGATTCAATCCTTTTCGAATGCTTTACATCCAGTGATGTGAAAGACGAGAGCCTTGCTGTTGCGATGCTTGCGGGCCAGGAATCCTTCGCAGTCGAGCATCGCGCCGAGCGGGGTACGCTCAAGCCGCTGGCCGATCTGACCGATTCCCATGGCGGCGATGGCGAACTCCACCTGCCTGGGCGTTTGCGCCTCGACCGTCTCGCCCGCGTACTGCAAGATGCAGTTGACCACGGGGACCCCGGCCGGGGTGTAACGCAAGGCATCGCGTTCCGCGAGCGTTGCGCAGAGCCTTAACTGGTTCAACGCACTCTCCCGCACCGATGCCCGCACTTGCCGCCGCGGCGATCAACGCCCGCGGCAACCACAACTGTCCGCACTTAGGCGGCCTGGACTTCGCTGGTCTGTTGCGCGGCCTTGCGAGCTTCTTCGCGCTGCACTTCCTTCATCATCGGGGACGGTGCGGTTTCAGCCTTCTTGGTCTGAACGATGAGGTGGCGCAGCACTGCATCGTTGAACTTGAACGCGTGTTCGAGTTCAGCCAGGGTTTCCTTGCCGCATTCGATGTTCAGGCAAACGTAGTGAGCCTTGGCCAGCTTCTGGATCATGTAGGCCATCTGACGGCGACCCCAGTCTTCCACGCGGTGGATCTGGCCTTCCTGGGACGTGACCAGCGTCTTGTAACGCTCGATCATGGCCGGGACTTGTTCGCTCTGGTCCGGATGGACGATAAATACGATTTCGTAATGACGCATTGACGCTCCTTTTGGATAAGCTGCCCGAGCGCCATGTCCGGTGCAGCAAGGTTGAATAGCCTTAAAGTATAGCGTGCTTTTGCCACCGGGGGCAAGCCGCCTCAGTGTTCGGCGAACAGCGCCTGCAGCGCCGCCGGATCCTTTGCCAGTCCTGGCTCCGCAGCCAGGGCCAGGGCCAGGAGCACGCGCGCCTTGTAAGGATTGAGGTCGCCGGCAGAAACAAAGACACCCGACGCCGGCCGGGGAGGCGCAGGAATCGCCACATGCCCTGCCCCTGTGCGCGAACTGCGCACGACCGCCACCCCCGCGCCGGCCGCATCGACCAACGCCTCCACCAGCGACTGGTGGACCGAACCATTGCCGGCAGCCGCCACCACCAGGCCCGACACGCCCGCCTGCGCCAAGGCATCCACCACGATCCGACCCGGCTCCGCATAACTAGCCAGGATCTCGACCTGCGGCCACACGGAAGGCACCGGCCAGGCCTTGGCCGGCAAGCGGCCAGCGGTGCGCACGAAGCGCACCAGATTGTCCTGCACAAAACCAAGCGGCCCGGACACCGGCGACACAAAAGCATTCACCGCCGACGTGTGCGCCTTCACCACATCGCGCCCCGCATGAATCTCCTGGTTGATCACCAGCAGCACGCCCTTGCCCGCCGCATCAGCGTCAGCTGCCACGCGCACCGCATCCAGCAGGTTCAACGGGCCATCCGCCGACAACGAGGTCGAAGGCCGCATGGCAGCTGTCAGCACCACCGGCACCGTGCCCACGCAAGCCAGGTGCAGCAGCATGGCCGTTTCTTCCAGGGTATCGGTGCCGTGCGTAATGACAATGCCCGACACATCGGGCTGCGCGGACCAGAATGTCACGCGCTCCACCAGCCTGGACCACAGCGCGAACGACATGTCTTTGCTATCTACCTGAGCCACCTGCTCCGCCTCGACCCGCGCCACCGCGCCCAGCGCCGGCACCGCATCGAGCAGCGCAGTCACCGGCACCGTGGCCGCCTGGTACTTCGCGCTGCTGGCTGGATTGGAAGAAGAACCGGCAATGGTGCCGCCGGTAGCGAGCACGACAACACGAGGCAGGAGAGACATGGCGGGAAAGTGGTCGAGAGCCAGGAAGGTTGAACAGCGCACAACGCAAGACGCTTCGGGTGCCGCGGATTGTAACCCTCCACCCACTCTTCACGGCACGCGCCAGGACCCGTGGGACGCACCTGTCAATGCGCAAACTCCCAAAATTCCGCTTGCACTTCACTCGATACTGTATAAAATCACAGCATACTGTTTAAACATACAGTGCTTTCAAACACCGGCGACCATGGCGACCCTGACACCGCGACAGCAGCAGATTTTCGACTTGATCCGCAGCAGCCTCCAGCACACGGGCTTCCCGCCCACGCGCGCCGAGATCGCCGCCAAGTTCGGCTTCTCCTCACCCAACGCAGCCGAGGAACACTTACGTGCCCTGGCCCGCAAAGGCGTGATCGAGCTCACCCCCGGCGCCTCGCGCGGCATCCGCCTCAAGGTCTCGCGCAGCGACTCCGAGCTACCCGACCAGTTCTCCCTGCCCATGGCCGGCGTAATGCAGCTGACGCTGCCGCTGGTCGGGCGCGTCGCAGCCGGCAGCCCGATCCTCGCCGCCGAACACATCGACCGCCAATACCAGGTCGACGCCTCGGTCTTCGACGTGCAGCCTGATTACCTCCTCCGGGTGCGTGGCCTCAGCATGCGCGACGCCGGCATCCTCGACGGCGACCTGCTTGCCGTCAAACGCGCCAGCGAAGCCGCCAACGGCAAGATCGTCGTCGCCCGCCTGGGCGACGACGTCACCGTGAAGCGCCTAAACCGCCGCGGCGACACCATCGAGCTGATCGCCGAGAACCCCGACTTCCCCAGCATCATCGTGCAAGCCGGCCGCGAAGAGTTCTCACTGGAAGGCATCGCCGTCGGCCTGATCCGCCCCGGCGCCTTCTGACGAGTGCGGCTGAGGCGGGCGAACCCCGATCAAGCCGACACCCGATTGTGCCAACGCGCCCGCGTAGCGGGTACCGCTAACTGTTGTTGCAAGTCACCAGGTGTAGCCATGCTGCCAGCCAACCGCCTCTCCGCCCGCCGCCCCGTCAAGCCCGTGCCCTTCCGCCAATCCAAAGGCGTTCGCATCTACCAGGGCGCGCAACGACGCACCATGGTCGGCAGCATGGCCGCGATCTGCCGAATGCTTGAGCTGGAGGATTCCTCCAAGCTCGGCGTTTAAGCAGGCGGCACAGAAAAAAATTTGTGCAGAGTACTAGCCATCCGGCTTTTGGCATTGTATGATCTTGTTCTTCGTTGTTCGGCACTTAGCTGAACGGCATCGACGGTGGCTGTAGCTCAGTTGGTAGAGTCCAGGATTGTGATTCCTGTCGTCGTGGGTTCGAGTCCCATCAGCCACCCCAGAATTCTTTTTAGTATCAACGACTTGCGCACCATCTAGTCGTTTCACGATACGAACTTTCCCACGGAAAGCGAAATTTTCCCACGGCGCCCCTGGCGCCGTTTTCGTTTTCGGCATTCTGCCCTCCCTAGCCCCGCCTCCATTTCCGCAAAGCCCAAGCAGCGCCCCAGGGTTGCTCCTCCATCTCGCTAGTCACAGTTCCACTGTATATCCATACAGTTAACTCAGCCTTCACAGGTTCGCCTTGCGCGCCCCCTATACTGTATATCCATACAGCTCTTGGGAATCCACCATGCTCGCCCTCACCGCCGCAGAATCAGCCATCGTTGAAGCCTTACCGCCAATCATCGCCCGCTATCGTGAGGCGGGGATTCTGACCTGGCGCCTCCTCCACCAGATCGAAGAGGAAGTACTCGCCGTCGTTTCGGCCACCGGCCTTGTGCCACAGTTTGCCCTGGGGATGGTGAAAGCCCCGTCTATCCTCGGGTACCCGAAAGACGACCGGCCGGCCGATTTCACTGGCCACGATGTCCGCCCAATCACCTTCGGCGCGATCGTGGATGCCTGGAAGAACGTTCACTAAGGAGCGCGCCGAACATGCCCGCCATGACCTACCAGGCCGAGTCGATCTTCCTCGAGTCCGAATTCCTCCCGGGCGACGTGGCCGAGCTGCGCCTGCCCTGCGAAACCGTCACCGTGACAGCTGATGCCGTGACGATCCAAGGCATCGAAACGCGGCACATCCAGGCGATGGCATGGTTGGCCGAGTACCTGTCGTTCGACGCCGGCCGGGAGCACCACCGGCTCAGGGTGGCTCGGCCGATCGTGAAGCCGCCGCTACGCGCGAGATTCCCGCGGGTGTAGTGCGGTAGGTGGGGCGCTCGAGCCGGGCGGCAGCCGTTTTCTGGGCCCCCACCCAACCACCACCCGGCGAGCGCAATGCAGCGTAGCATTCGGCGCGGAATGTATTGGCCCTACCAACGAGGGATTCACAGAACAAACAAGGCGCCGATATATGGGAATGGAGAATCAGCGATGTAGATACGGCCCGACCAGCCACACTCGCCCTACCCCACATAACCGGAACTCTCGATGGCATCGCGAAGCACAAAGCGGCCGCAAAACAAGTGCGCGTCCTGCAACTACACCTGGTACCCACGAGGAAAGGAACTATCGGCCAAATGCCCGAAGTGCGGAAGCTACCGAAACCAAGGTAGTCAGTGTCGGCGTGATCGGGCTCATTGTCGCGAGCGCCCTCCTGCTAGCCTTCCTCGCTCTTGGGGATAAATCCAAGAAGCCAGAGCCAACCGGCCAAACTGAGACAGGAGCTACTGCAACGGAAATTGCACCTGCCCCACCCATGGACCCACCGAGTCAGCAAGACACGCTTCGGACACGAGGACTGTTTTCGGATACCTCGGTTAGCCCCGGCCCGTCGGCTCAGCCCTCCGCCTATCAGCCTCCCCCCTCGCAGCGGCAGTCGGTAGGCACCACCGTGGCGCCCGTGCTTCAGCCATCCGAGGCAAAGCCAGTGCCCTTGCAACCAACTCAATCCCGGGACCCTTTTACAACGGGAGGCTGAGTTGCTAGGGAGTCATAGGCGCGTTGACTAGCTAACCTGCCGGGATCCTGAGCGTGCCCGCAACTTCATGCGACCATACCCACCAGAACTGATGGACGCCGCGCCGGCGCCGCGAACCGGGAGAAGTTTATGACCACGAAGAATCCACAACCGGACGAGTATGCAAAAGAGATTGCGCATCGTAGGGAAGTGCGCGAATTGCTCACGGAATGGTGGGAGCGGTTGAACTTATTGTCGTCCACTTGGGACCTGGAGACCGGGAAGCATCTAGTTGTCCTCAGTGCAGCCGGGTTCGCTGGCGTATCAACCCTGCTGGCAGGAAACAAGCCACTCACCCCGCAATGGTTGGGGCCGGCTACCCTACTTGGCTATGGTTTCGCCGTGCTGCTGGCCGTGGTCAATATGTATTTGGCCGCAATAAGCTTTCATCGAATGGCCAATGAAATCAAAGGCAGGATCGCTCTGGCAGGAGACTGGTCGGAAAGCACAGCCGGAATCTTCGATAGGCCAAAGGCGGGAAGAAGGCTGAATATCGCAGGGCAAGTCTGCGGGTGGATCTCGGCAGTCCTCGCTACTGGCAGCACTGTGGCCGTGGGTATAAGCCTCGTCAGCATCTAGCCCGAGAGTGTGCGCGCAAGACGGGCTCAGCGTGACAGCCGCCTACTGGCAAGCCGCCGCCGCCAGCCTGACCTCATACGCAGCGCCAGTTCCGCCAGCACCGCGCGGTAGAAGTCGAAGTCGCTGGCAGCGTCCGGCACCGGCGTACACGGCTTTGCAGGCCAAAACACACCTTACAAAACAATCACTTAGCACTATGGCGCCCAACCCGACACCATGAGTGTCGTATGATGCCCTTCGTGTTGCTTCTGCGCGGCGTTTCGCTCACGTTTAGCTTGCGCGGGGCGGCGACCTTTGCGATACTTTCTGTGCCGATTCGTCGGTAGGCTCGCCGCAAAACGTAACCCCTCGAAGGTATGTGATGCAATGGCGGGCCTTTTTGCATTCAGCCCTTGCCGGTCGGCGCCTCTGCCGCGAAGAGCAATCGAGCGATCTGTTCCACGAGATCAGGGGACGCACTGTAGATTGTGGCAAGGGTACGCATCCGTTGTACGTCCTGCTCAATCTCGTCCAACGTGCGCGCAGCCGGCAGTGTTGCCGCGAGCCGCATACGCTCGCCAAGTAAATCCACCAGTTCGGCGTCGAGCGACGCGATCATCTCGGTAGTGGTGGGCAGGGACAACGTGTTCTCCAAAAGAAAGAAAAGCGCCCGAAGGCGCTTTCTTTGGACTTCAAGTGTAAGCCCTGACCGCCTTATTGATTCTTGTTAAGGACACCCAACGCTGCAGCATTGGTGATCTTGGCGTCTGCCGAGTTTGCCCATGTAACGCTATCTTTGTTCATGGTCGGCGTTACGGTGATCGTTCCACCATCCACGCCCGTTGCAATGCCGGTTGACAACACTATTTTGATTACGCCTGCAGTGGCAGACGCCGAAGCAACTTCCTTGGTCGCGGTAAAGGCCGGAATGTTCGCCGCAGCAGTCGCCGTAGAGCAATTGTCCAAGACCCCACCTGCCTCTTGGCCGCAGAGAGCGACGGCCGTCTTGATGGACGCCACCGATGCCAAGGCATTGGTTACCTTGGCCTTCGTAGTGTAATCCTGATATTGCGGAATCGCGACCGCCGCCAGGATACCGATGATCGCGACCACGATCATCAGTTCGATCAGCGTGAAGCCCTTTTGTACCCGTTTTTTCATTCCCATCCGCACTGCCTTCATGATTGACCCCTTTATGTTTGGACAGCGTATGTGCTGTACCGAACAATACGCAAGCTGCGTGCCAGTGCGCAACATGCCACATTCGGGGGAAAGCATGACAGATTTTGTCACTTGTAACCAAATGTGTCGCCGCGCGCGTGACAAAATTTGTCAGCCGGGGTGACGAATTCCGGCATGCGCAGTAAGGCACTTTTATGTCAGATGTTATCGGGTTTAATTTCGCGCGCTGACCGGGTTAGATAAGGTCAGCCTCGGCCTCCCGCCGCAGCACTAGACCCCGCAGCACGCGCCCGCCACCGCGGACCCACTTGCGGAACTCAGCCGGCACATCCGACCACCTACCTGCGGTGACCCGCTTGCGGAGCGTGCTCGCGCGCAAGTTGCCGGCGCCAAGGTTGAAAGCGAAGTCGATGAGCGCGGCCAAGCGCTCCGGCGTATCGACGCCTGGGCATAGTTTCAGCACGGCCGGCAGGTAGACGCGCCGCACCATGTCAAGCAGCATCACCTCGGCGGTGGTCCGGGAGATCGCTGGGTCGTTGAGCGTCACCCGCGTGCCGTCCAGATAGTAGGTCGCCCCGTACCCGATCGTCGGCACGCCGGCCGGGCACAGGTAGGGGCGCAGGTAGCACCCCTCAAAGCGCCGGGCGAGCGCCGCGGCGACCTTGATCGCCAGCGCGCGGAACTCGGCGCCGGCCATCACTTGCCCCGCTTGAACAGTGCGCGGTCGGCCAGGTAGATGCCGAGCGCGGCGCCGCACAGCGCCCAGCCGTTCTCGTCGAGCTTCCACCACTCGAAGTAGTTGCCCGAGATCATGGCGACCGACCAAGTGGCCACGGCGGGACGAATGCAGGCATTCCACGCATCGACCCAGGCCACGCCGATCGCGCGCCCAGTGGACTTGACTGCTTCCAGCCAGCCGTCAGCTTCGATCTTTCCGAGATCGGCTTCTGCTTGCACCGCGATTGTCTTGACGCCGAGGTCGGCCTGCAGCTTGATCGCCGCCTGGTTGCGCTCATGCTGCGCGGCGTCGAGCTCGCCCTGCAGGCGCATGCGCTCGATCTCGTGGGCGTGTTCTTGTTGCGCGGTAAGCCATGAGCTCACCTCGCCCCAGATCATGCGGAATACCGATCCGCCGAGAAACGATACGATTGCCGATAGCATGTGACCTCCTTTCAGGTTGCGGGCATTTCCGGAGTGCACCGTACCGCCTCCCTGCTCTGTCTCGCCTGCGGGGCGATTGCGCCCATCGTTTCAGACATCGATGAGCGTGATGGGGAGGCTTGGGGCCAAGCCCTCGATGACCCCGTTGCGGAAGAACACATGGTCGTTGACGGCCGCGTTGCCGCGGGCCTGCGCAATGCCGCCGCCGGGCATGGTAATCGTCGCCACCCCGTTGCTCACCGCCGAGACGGTGCCGACCTGCAGCGGTGGATCGGGCAGCAGCCCGAGTAGAACCTTGTACGGGTTACGCAACATGAGTCTCGACTCCGATGGTTTGCCAAACTTCGGGCACGCCGACTTCTACCGCTGTGCTGCGCACGATGCCGATGCGGGTCGTGCCGCCGTCCATATACCGGACGAACTTGCCCGGCTGGATAACGCCCGTCTCGGCGAGCACAGGTAAGCGCAGCGACAGATGCGCCTGGCGCCCCGTGTCGGCCAGAACAGACAGCCCCCGCTGGCGCGCGGCGTCGGCATGCGTGATAAGCGCGTCGGTCACCAGGGGTGCGAGGATGTCGCCGGCCGTGCCAGCGCGCGTCACTTGGCCCAACACGCCCTGCCCTTCGCCGGTCACGAAGATGCGGTTGTATCGCGGGCGCTCGACCCATTCGATACCCTCGCGCGTCGTCACGTCGGACGGCAGTTCGAAGTCCGGGGTCAGCGAGCCCCAGCTCCAGGGTGCGGTCGGATAGCGCGCGAGCACATTCAACTGCTTCTGCGTCGGGTGCGGCTGGATGTATCCGCCCGCGGCTTCCGCGATCGTGTTCAGCGCCGTGATGTAGGTACCCTGGTGCGCCCATGCTCCGCTCGGCACCAGCCAGTCGGTCAGCCCCCAGTTGACGGTCCAGCCGATGCTCGCGCCATTGATGGTGAGCGCATCGTTCATCAGTTGCTGCGCGGTGCGCGCCTGCGCGTTGCCGAAGTTCAGGATAGGGGCATAGGGCGCGCCCAGCATCGCAGATTTTCCCTTCCCGCTCACGCGGATCACGGCCTGTCCGAAGGAACGATCGCGACTGATATTCTCTGCGAGCACGCGATACGCAGTTCCGTTGATGACCGCCTCAAGCTCGACCGGTGTGCCGTCTGAACCGGGCTCAATTGCATCCTGCGCGGCGGCCGGCAGCGCCGCATTGAAGCCCCACGTCCAGGAGTCGGCGTCAATGCTCAGCGAGAGCGAGAACGTCGGCAACTCGACGTTGCCGTCTAACCGGCGCAACAGCACATTGTTTATCACGATGTAGACCTTCTTGACGGGCATGATGATGCCAGTGCCGGGTTGCGTGGGCTCGGCCTCTTTGCAGGGGTACTTGCCGAAGTTGATGAGGATGTCGTTACCGGCGTAGTCCAGCCACGGGCAGATGAAATTCAGCGCGGTGTCGGAGGTGTACCCCGGAATCTCGGGGGGCACATACGGCGATTCCTTTCCGTAGCTCGCCCACTTCGCGGCTTCCCAAGGTACCTTGGTGGTCTTCACACGACGCTGCCCCGCCTTGGCCGGCAAGCCGAAGCCGCGCACGGCCGGCAACGCTACCTCGTGGCGCAGGGTCATTACCGGCTTGAGGTGTGGCGGGTATTCCCACGAATCTCCCCGCAGGCTAGACAGTGGCGCGGCCGATTCATAACGCGATGCCAGGGCAGGCTTGAGGTGGGGCGGGTACTTCCATAGCGAGTCGCGTGCCGTCGTCATGGGGGCGGCTGCCTCCCACACCTGTCCAGCGATTGCGCGAGACTTGAGCGCGTTCTCGTAGATAGCGGTCGTGACCCCGAGGGATTGCGTAGGCGGCCGCCAGGAGAACTCCCTGGCGGCCTTCAGTGAGGCGGACTGCTCGAAGGCCGAGGACTTGGCAGAGGAACTCGGCGTTGCCATTTCATAGACTGAGGCGGGGGTACTCGACGGGCCGCGAAAGACATTGTTGGCGTAGCTGGCCCGCACATGCAGCGTCTGCACGGTGTGCAGCGCCATCGTCACCGTTGCCGTGCGCGCGACGGCCTTCTCAGCGTCTCCGACAATGCGCAGGGTGGGCGCGCTCTTAACAAGCCGAACCACGGCGGTGGTGGGTACGCCGTCTGGGTTCAAAGTGAAGTTAAGAGCTACCTGCCCCCCCGCTGGCGGCGTGTAGCTCTTGTGAAAATTCAGGTCGTTCGTGCTCACGCTTCAATCAACGACGCCACCGACGCGGAAACATCGCCCCCTTCGTAGAGTTGAGTGGTGGGTGTACTGCCCGCCGCCAATTCCACTTCTTTGCCGCTTCCCGAGGCACCCACATCCAGGTCGGCAACGAACGTCCCGTCCGAGGCCACGATGCGGCCCCACGCTGCTACCCCGGTTTTCAGCGCCAACTGGGAGGCACCAATCAGGATCGGCAAGGTGGCGCCCGAGATCGTGCCGGCCAAGGGGTAGGCGAACGGCAGCGCCGCCAGCTTGATCTGCGTGGTCACCGCAGCGCCGGCTGTGGCCGGACGCGTGCCGTCGTAGATGTTCAGCACCCCGGCAGCGCCACCGCCGTCGATGGCGCGGGTCAAGGCTTTGAGGCGGTCGGCGATCACGGCCGTCGAGAGAGCCAGCGTCATAGGAACTCCTCGGCAAATTGCAGCATGGCAGGCGGGCCACTGGGGATGTACTTGCGCAGCGCCACCCAGTCGATTGACGAAACATAGCCGGACTGCGAGTTCTTGCCCCGGTAGAGCGCCAGATTGGCGTTGCCTGTGCCAGCACCAGAGCGGGTCATTACCGTCTGGTTGTTGATCTGCGCCACCACTGAACCGTCAGATCCCCGCGCCAGCGCGATCCGCCCGGCTTGGGCGCTGGACAATACACCACTGGTGGCGACCCCGCCCCCGACCGAAGGAGTAAGCCTGCCGTTAGTATTGGCGGTGGCCTCGCCGTTGATCGCCAGCCGAGAGCCGGCTTGGTAATCTCCGAGGTTCTCCAGCGTCGCCACCGTACTGAGTGCAGTCGTGCCGTTCATAAAACCGAACTGGTTCTGCACCGCGCCTGCCGTGAAGTTGTAGCCGAACTGGGTGTAGACTGCTAGCGCCTCCAGGCCGGCAGCGAAGGTGGCCACTGAGGTGACGTACGATTCTGAGCCATTTGCCTGCATCGACCACAGGCTATTGGCAAACACCCCCGTCGAGGTACTGGCACCGAAAGCGGTCCACTTCGAGCCGTCATAGGCGTTGAAGTCGTCAAACAGCGTCCACGGCAGCGCAGCCCCGTTGCTGGTCTTGGTCTGCGTGAGGCCCCGGTTGTACTGGACGTAGATGTCCACCGGGCCGGCATCGAGATCGCCGGGTAGCTTGACCCAGTAATAGGCCACACGGTCGGGGGCCGTACCGTAGACCCCCTCCATCCAGAAATCCAACTGGTTGCCCGAGGTGTCGGTGAACACGATGTCCGCCACGTCGTCGCGCGCGCGTGGCATGTACCGGACAGGGCAGATCACGTCGGCATTGGTTATCGCTTGCACTTGGGACAGGTTGGACGCGTTGATGCCTGACACGCCGATGGGCGTGCTCTCTCCCACGCGAATCAGAGCCGGGTAGTTGGTGCTGAGTCCGGTGCCCCCGGCCTTGAAGCGCAGCTTGCGCCGGGCCGGGCGGAACGCGGCGGGTGCGGCGTCCACCGCCGTGATCAGATCCTGCACCACGGCGTTGTAGACCTGCTGGTAGTCGCGGCCGATCACCATGTAGCTGCGCGAGCCGTCGATGTTGGCGAAGCTGTAGTTGCCGTTGATATCGCTGAACTGAGTGCGCATCACGGCCATCGACTTCAGATCCACTAGGAACACCCGGCGCACGGCGGCCACATTGTTGATCGTGACCTTGCCGGACACGCTGGCGGAGCCGCCCCAGGTCGCGTCCTTGATGCGCAGGCTGCCATAGGGGGTCATCGGGGACTTGCGGCCCACTGTTGGATAAACCAGACCCTGCGCTGCGGAGATCCGACTGCCACGCAACAACCCATAGACCGGCACCGTGGGTCCGTAGAAGGGGGTCAGCGGTGGCAAAAAGTTGGCCGTGTACCGAGCGAATCCCTTAGTGATGCGCACCTCGTCTAGGTAGCCATTGAAGGCATTCGTGGCGGTGTAGCCCTTATCGATCCCGAGGTACAGGGCGTTGGCCCCCTTGATGATGGTGGCGCTCTTGGCCGCCGAGTTCTCCAGCGTGCCATTGACGAACACCATCAACGTGGTGCCAGACAGCACCAGCGCCACGTGCGACCACGCATTCAGCGGGAGCGCTGAGACACCGGCGAAACCTTGGAACTGGGTAGCTCCGTTGCCCGAGCCGATGCCGAAGCCGAAGTTGCCGCTGGAGTTGATGTAGATACGGTATTGGCCGTTGGCGGTGCCGGAAACGGAGTCCTTGCTGACCAGCGCCACGGTATTGCCCGAGGTGGCGTAGGCCAGTGGGTAGACCCAGCATTCGACAGTGAAGTCGCCAGAGGACAGGTCAAAGTCCGTCGAGTCCGGCACGGTGGCGTAGGAAGTTGCGGTGCCATCGGTCTTCAGCGCCCCGTCCCCGAATTTCTTCTGCGCCGTGCTCAGTGCCGCAGTGCCGTTGGGGGTCACGGCCTTGGTGGGGAAGGTGTTCGAGGTATCCGCAAGTGCGCCGCCAGCATCCGTGGTGTTGGCGTGCAGCAGAAACACCGTGCCGACCGGGTTGTCGTAGCTGTCGAAGTAGGTGGCGGGGGCCGTGAAGGCGCTGGTGTAGCGCGCCAACCCCCGCGTTACGCGCACCTCGTCGTAGTACGCCTCCAAGAAGGTCGAGCCTGACGTGAAGTTGGACTGACCAAGTGCGCTAACCTGCCCCAGCGTGCAATTGATTGCACCGGAGAAGGTCACGCTGCCCTTGGCGACGCCACCGACCCACACCTGCAAGGCGGTGCCGGCGCGCGTCAGCGCCACATGGGCGAAGGCGCCTGTCGGCAGGTCGCCTGCGGCGCCGGTGATCACCTGCGCGCCGTTGAGCGACACGTTGACCGCCCCGATGCTGTCGCGCCAGATCAGCCAGTCACGGTTGGCGGGGGTGGCATCATCCCAGCGCCCCATGATGGCGCCATAGTCGGTGCCCTGAGACACCGGCCACACCCAGCCCTCCACCGTGAAGTCCCCGCTGCCGAAGTCGAGTGCCCGCCCGGCAGGAAGCTTCAGGTAGTTGCCGTTGGCGCTGCCGGTCTTCAGCGAGGCCGTGCCGAACTTCTTCTGTGTCGTACTGAGCGCGGCTGTACCAATACAAGTGCCTCCCAGCGCCAGATGGGAATTATCCGTGATGGTGGTGCTAGCGTTTGCCCCATCGAAATGGAGCATTACCGTGACAAGTTCTTGGTTGATATCCATAGTCCGCCTTTAGCGCCAAGGCCCCGTGATGTCTAGCACCGAGTAGCCGGAGGGGGAAAAGCCCGGGCCACCATGCCGTAGCATCAGCCCCACCCGCCCCGGCACGTCCGGCATGCTGGAGTAGCGGTCACGGTGGTTGATATTCGCCTGAGTTAAGTCTTGCGGGCAGTGGTAGTAACCGGGGTAGCGCCCCCGCAGCCCTTGCTGCCCGCCCGTCACCATATACACCGGTGACAGCAAAAGCGTGTTGTCGGCATTGTTGGGGAACTTCAGCACGGAACTGGAATAGGCCGAGGTGCCGGACGCAGCGGCAGTAGTCCAGCACATGCCGCCAAGGCGCTGCGTTTTCACTGCTCCGGGTTGACCGTACGAGGTGCGCGGCATGTAGGACTGAGCAACGGTGTTGGAGTAGGAAACGCACTCTACCGTGGACTGACCGGCGTAGGCCACCTGACTCACGTTCTGAGCACTCAGGGTGGAGCACCACACATCGGATGCGCTGAAAGACGGCAGATCCCCGAAAGCCCACATCAGGCCGGCGAAGGTGATGTCCGTTTCCACCCATAGGTAGAAGAAGCGCTCGTCCCCCACCAGAATCCAGTTGCGCGCCGTGCTGTTGGCCTGATACGACTTGCCGGCGTACATGCCTCCTGACAACTGCGCGGCGGTCGGAAACGCTCCAGACCCGGTGTTGATGTCGGTCATGGACTCGTAGCCGACCACACGCCCATCGGTGGTGCCAGTGTCATCGACACGCAGAAACATGCCGTAAGAGCCGGGGTCATTCGAGGCATACGCGGCGAGGTTGGTGCCTGAAAACGGCTTGGCCCAACCGAGCGGGCTAACCTTGGCCGTAATCGAACCGGTGGCAGTCTGGTTGCTGACCCCAGTCGCATCGAACGTGATCTGCGTGGTAGTGACCGACAGCACCTTCTTGTCACCATTCAGGCCGCTAGGCGTGGCCCCCGCAATTAAGGCCGTGCTGCCCAGTTCGAAGCTGTGCCCCGCGTTGATGGTCACGGTCGCCACGTTGCCCGCCACCACCAGCGAATCGACGGATTTCAGACCCCAACCATTCAGCAAGCAACCATCCAAGACGCCGATCAGCGCCCCTGCCAGACCGGACATCACCGGGTGGCCACCACCTGCGGCGTAGCTGCTATACAGTTTCACTGCCATGTTGGTTTCTCCTTAGCGCCAGGGGCCGAGCAGGTCGAACAGCGAGCAGCCGTTGTAGGCGGTTTGACCGGGGTTGCCGGAGCGCACCGCCAGTAGCGTCTTGCCGGGCAACGTGTCCACGCCCGTCACCATGTCGAGGTGGTTGTAGGCGGTGTTGGCCAATCCGACCGGCAGGTGATAAAAGCCGGGGTAGGTGCCGCGCAGCCCCTTAAGGGCGCCCGTGGCCTCAAACAGGAACACCGGCGTGATCAGGACGCCCCCGTCGATGGGGTTGGGGAACTGGGGGATCAGTCCTCCGGCGTAGCTCACGCCACCCGAGTAATCCGTCCCCCAACTCATACACCCTGCGCGCAGGGCCTGAACGGCGCCACCCGCCTGCGAGTTCAGCCTCGGCATATAGCCCGTGTTCATTCCACTAGGGGCGGACGTGCTGGCACAGTAGGTAATCGTCCCAGATGAAAAGGTGGTGTAATCGCTATAAGGCCCCCCTATCAGGTAGTTGTACTGATCTGAGCTTCCTTGCGGCAGGAAGTCCCCGGCGGAGTAAATCATGTTGCCGTTGACCGAGTTCGAGGGGTTAGGGGCCACGACAAAGTAGAAGCAGCGCTCATCCCCGATGATGAACCAGTTACGCGCCGTCGTATCCAGAGTGCTGGACTTGCCCCACCACAGGCCCCCGCTTAGCTGCGCCGTGGTCGGGAACTGCCCGGTGAAGGTATTGATGTCGGTCATCGACTCACAGCCGACGACACGGGCATGGCGGCCCGTGACGACTCCGGTGTCGTCCACGCGCAGGTGCATGCCGGTTGAGAGCGGGTCACTGGACTTGTAAGCCCCCATATTGGTGGCCGAGAACGGCTTGGTCCAACCCAGCGGCGTCACCTTGGCCGTGATCGTTCCGGTGGCGGTTTGGTCCGAGATGCCGGTCGTACTGAACTTGAAGGCCGTGGCCGACAGCACGGTGATGCGCACATCGCCATTGAGACCGCCCGGCGTGGCCCCGGCGACGGTCACCACCTGGTTACTAAAGTAGCCGTGGCCCGCCGATACCGTGCAAGTGGCGACGTTGGCCGCCACCACCAGCTGATCGAGCGTCTTCAGGCCATAGCCGTTGACCAGCACCGCGTCCAACACGGTGATCATCGAGCCGGGATTGCCGTGCAGGATCGGCGCCGACGCCGACGCGCTATTGAAGTTCTTGACGGAAGTTGGCGTACCCATGTCGATCCTTATGCGTTCACGTCACCACGGATTTGCAGGCGGAAGGCGTCGCTCAGGCCCGCTGCACTTGATTGCAAAACCGTACGAGCCAGCCACAGTGGGTAGTTGGCAGCAGCGGTATTGAATCGCAGCACGTTGCCGGCAGCCCAGCCGCCGCCCCAACCCAGCGCCTTGATCGTGAAGTACGGTTGACCGGTCGCCGGGTTGGTCGGCGCGCAGTCGGCGTTGATGTTGCCGATCGCCACCTGGCCCACCGACTCGCCGATCACACGGAAGTTGATCGTGTCAGCGAAGACCAGTGCCCATCGTTCCTGGATGCACGACTTGTCGGTCAGCACCAGCGGGTACGTGGCAAAGTTGAACGCCGACGATGGCGCCCCCCCTGACGCCGCATCGGCGAATGTATTGGCCCAGGTGGTCTGCGTGAAGCTCAGCGACATGCGCGCCTGCAGATCGCCCATGATCAGCGCCGACGATACCCGCGTTTCATTGGCCGGGTACGTGTGGCTCAGCTGGCGCGACAACGTGAGCTTGCCAGTGATCTGCACGTCGGTCAGCAGCGCCATGTCTTCCACGCGGTTCTCGACGTAGATCGGCGCGGTCATGCCCGAGGTGGACACCGAGCTACCGAAGGTCAGGTGGCCGCCGTCCAGGTCCGTGGTGTACATCGACGGGTCCATCACCACCGGGTTGGGCGCGGTACTGTCGATCACCCGCATGGCGGCCACCCTCACCCGGCCCACATCCACCACCAGGCCATTGCTGGGCGTCACCGCCTGCTTGGCGGTGTGGTGCACTACGGCCACGTAGGCCTTCTGGAAGATCGGCACCCGGCCATCGGTCGGCAAGCGCACCGGGTCCAGGCCTAGGATCGACGCATCGAGCGGCAGGTACGAGTAGGCTACCGCGTTGAAGGTGATGGTGCTGGCGAACACCGGGTACGGCTTGAAAATCTTACCCTGGGCATTGATCGCGCTGGCGTTGTACCAGATCGCGCTCTCATTGCCGGCGGCGGTTACCATCTGGCCGAAGCGCAGATTGACCACGCCGGTCTGGTAGTTGACCGTGCCGAACACGTTGGTGCCCGAGATCGTTCCAGACGAATCGGCAGTCACCGTGACCGTGCCGCCCGTCACCGGCGAGAACTGAAGTTGCAGGCTGCTCGGTACCACCGGCGAGGCAGGGATGCGGAAGGTGGCGAAGTCCACCGGCTGGCCGCCCTGCGTGGTCAGCATCGACAGCAGCGAAATCGTGTTGGCGCCACCCGACGTGAAGCTGGTGATATTCACATCGCCGGTGCTGTAGTTGATGGTGCCGGCCGCCGTCCCCGAATTGTTGGTCGAGTTGAAGTTCGTGTACAGCGTGCCGTTCAGCTCGTAGTAGGTCTGGCCGCCCCAGGAGAACATCACCGAGCCCGGCACGATATTCTCGGCGTACAGGTACATCAGCTTCAGGTTCCACGAATTCATGGTCACCGTCTGCTGCTGCGCGCTACCCGAGGTGGTCATGTACTCGACATCGACCGTTCCCGATGTGTCGTTCGGGTAGGTGGCGGCGGCGTTGTAGTACTGAATGCCCTGCAGCGTGTTCTGGTACACCGGCTCACCGGTCACCACGGAGCCGAACACCCCCCCGCTGGCGTTCTTCATGTAGCCGATCAGGTGCGACGAGAACAGCGGCTGCGCCAGGCTGACCGTGATGTCCGGCGTGAAGGTCACCGTGCCGGCGGCATAGTTCACTGCACCGTTGGTCACCGCCGTGGTCGTGCCGTCCGCGTTGTAGCGCTTCAGCACCCCCGAGCCGTCATCCTGTGCGGTGACATACGGGTCGGTCTTGAAGTACTGCATCTGGGCCGGGATGTTGCTGATCGTCGAGTAGTCGTTGATCAGCACGTTCCAGGTCACCTTGACCGAGCCGGCTACCACGTTGGTGTCCGCCAGCGACAGCGACAGCTTGCCCTGGCCGTCTCGGGCCGGCGCGGCGAAGTGCTGGGTCTTCTTGGTGCCCAGGTTGTAGTTCAAGGTGAAGACAGTGCCGCCGGCCGGGATCAGGTTCGGGCGCAGGCGCAGCTCGTACTGGCCGTTGATCCAGCGCGCGAAGCCAGTGCCATCGCCGGAGAACGTCTGCGTGGCCTGGTTCAGCGTCGCGGTGCCCGTGCCCCCGCCCGGCTTGGGCCAGGTGATCGACACCGTGTTCTGCACCAGCTGCTGGCCGGCGGCCGGCGTGATGAAGAAGCTCACGTACGGCACGTACGGCGTGGTGTTCGAGCGGTTGAACGTGTTGGCCGGCGAGGCCCAGGAGAACATGATCGACGAGGCATCGTCCGGCAGCGCGCCGGTGGTGATCGTCACCGTGCCGGTGGCGTACACGATGGTGCCGGCCCCCAGCGAGGGATCGCTGCCCTTGATCGAGCCGGTGCTGCCGCCGCCCTGGTCGGTCAGCGTGTACCAGTTGCCCTGCGACATGTACGACACCTGCAGCCGGCGCGGGGCCGGCGCGGGCACCAGGGTCATCACGAACACGTTGACCCGGTTGGTCTGGTCGATGTCGATGGAGGCCGTGTTCTGCGCCAGGATCGGCACGCCGGCCGGCATCCACGACATCGTGAGGCTACCCGAGGTGCCGATGGATTGGGACATCGTCACCAGGCTGGTGTGGTAGCTGACGGTGCCGACCACCACCCCGGTGGCGGTGATGATCAGGTTGCCCATCTTGTCGTCCGACACCGGGCCCATCACCAGCGTGCCGGGCATGATCGCGGTCGGCACATAGACGGTCTGCGGGTAGCTGCCGGTCACCGTCACCGACTGCGACTGCGTGGCCGTGCCCGACTGCACGGTCGGGTTGGTGGTGCCGGCGGCGCTCAGGTTGGTCAGCGGCGTCTGCTGCTGCGAGCTGGGCACCAGCTGCGAGAAGATCGAGCTGGCCTGCACCGAGACGTCGCCGGGGTTGGCCTGGGTGGTCACCGCCGCGATACCATGGTAGTTGGCGGCGTTGGCCACCTGCGTGTCGCGGCAGATGCAGCCTGCGGCCGAGCCCAGATCCAGCGGCGACGGGTCGGGGCCGGTGAAGGTGTACAGCAGCTGCGACGAAATCCCCAGCGTCACCATCACGCCGGTGAACGTCACCGAGGCGCCGCCGACCAGCACCGTGAACTGGCGCGTCAAGGTGGTCACGGTCTGCACGCGCACGAACTGCGAGAACTCGGTGCCCTGTCCCTCGTTCTGGATCAGTACCAGCGACTGGCCGACCTTGGGCAGGGCGTCACCGACGCGCAGCAACAGCTGAATCGAGCGCTGGCCCTGCAGCTGCACCCCCAGCACCTGACCCGGCCACTTGACCGACTTGGCCAAATAGCTCTGCACGTTGTTCGCGGCATCGCTGCGACGGTCGTACCACGATTTCGTGGTGAACATCGTCACCGACACGGCGGGATCGGCTGGCTCCTTCAGCACGATGGCATGCGAGCCGAGATAACTGTCCGTGCCGGTCACCTGCACCGAGGGGTAGGCTTTGCGCAGCCCGATGCGGCCGTACACCCGATCGAGCTCAGACACGTCCGGGAACAGGTTGTTCGATACCCCGTCCACCACCTCGTTCGCCGTGATCTTGCCGCCACCATTGTCGGTGTCCAGCAGTACCTCCGACTGCATCAGTTTGATGTCAGCGCTTAGGATCGCCATTTCTTCAAATCTCCATGAGCCGCAGCGTGACTAGGAACCAGTCGCCATCAACCACGTCGCTGTAATGCACAACGGGCCTGGCCTCGACCCCGGGCCCATCCTGATGCCGGAAGATCACGGTGCGAGCCTGCCCGCGCAGTGTAAGAGTCATCTGCTGCCCTGCGACTGCGGCCCAATTTCGCAATTGATCTTTCGTCGCCCCGTTCATCCAGGCGCACGAATCGTCCTCGGGCTCAAGCGTGATGGGGCGGCCGGCGAGCCGCGTGGCGCTGCTCACGATGAGCGCCCCCGTGAGGGTCCGCTGCACGGTCTGCTCGACCGGGTGCCAGTTGTTTTCGTCGGACCAGTACAGGTCCGGATGCAGATCGATAGACGTGGCGCCTACCGCTAGGGTGATGCTCATGCGTTGGACCTCCCGGACAGGCTCTCAAGCTGGCGCATCACGCCCGTGAGGTTATTTGCATCCGCCTCACTTGCGACGTTGACCGCTGTGCTCTTGCCGCCGATATTGATATTGACCGTCTTCGTCCCGGTGCCGGGCTGCGTGGTCTTCGACCCCGGGGCCCCTGCTCCCCCCTTTGCCGCAGCGGCCTGCACCGCATCCAGGATCGACTTCGACTGGGTATATGCCGCTGTCACGCTCGTTTGACCGGCGAGCGTGTACTGCGAGCGGTACTGCTGCATCATTTGGAAATTGGCGTCGGACGCCTGGAACACGGCCTGCGCGGTCTTCAGGTCATCGGCGCTGAGCGTTCCAGCCTTCTGCTTCGCAGCCAGCGACATCAATCCGTCGTTCTGCGACGCGGTGACAGACCCATTCGTATGGCTCTTGATGCGGGATTCCTGCGCCGCTGCATCGATTCGCTGCGAATTCTCGGCTTCAATATTGCGATTGCGGATCTCGATGATTTCGTTTCGCAGTTGACGGATCGCCTGCTCACCCTGTTGCGCCTCAAGTTGTTTCGCCTGCGCATTGCGGATGCGCAGATCGATTTCCGCCTGCTTCTCCGGGGTGAGTTGCCCACTCACGGCGAGCTCGGCGCGCTTCGCCTCGATCTCGGCTAGGGTCGCCTTCGTCTCAGCATCGACCGCTACCATGTGATTGCGCACCTGCTCGATCTCAATCTGCTTCTGCCGGATGCGCATTTCGGCCGCCTGCCCAACCTGGCCGTAGAGCTGCGCTTCCTGCTCCTGCGTTTTCGCCCACGCCAGGCGTCCGCGGAGGGCGATGCTCGTCTCGACTTCATCCTGGCGCAGAATCGCTACCTTGCGCGCGGCAGCATTTGCGGTGTCGGCCAGGGCGTCGCGATACAGGCCCTCGGCAAACGCTGCGTTGCGTGCCGCTTCCGCGACGAGGGCATGCGAGCTCGCCGTGTCGGTCTCCTGCGCCCGCACCCTTGTGAGTTCGTTCGCAGCCTGCGCAGCCGCCACGCGTAGCGTGTCGAGGTTGGCCGCGTTGTCCTTATACGTCTCGGAGACAAGGTGGCGCGACTGCGCCTCGATCACCGCGGCATCGGCAGATTGCTTCGCGTGCTCGGCCTCGGCCACCTTCTTGTCGATCAGGTCGGTGAGCGTGTTGATCTGCTCCTTCTGGTCGTCACGCAGGCCGCCCGACGCCGCCGCAGCAGCGTTCAACGACTCCACCTGCGCCTTCAGGTTGTTCACCTCCTGCTGGCGCGCGTCGGAGAGGCGCTGTAGCGCAACCTGGTCGGCCTCGGCGGCCTGTGCAGCGGTGCGCCTAAGCTCGATTTCATTGCCGGCCATCGTCGCAAGTTGCACGGACGCCGCGCCCTCGGCCTTCTTGGCAGCCGCCAGTTTCTCCGCGATGACGGTGTTTGACTCAGCCTGTTTGTTGACTTCCTTGTATGCGGCCTGAATCGTGTACCAGCCTGCTGCGGAGCCCGCCGCCTGCGCGCCAGCTTGCGCTGCCGCCGCGCCCGACTGCCCCTGTGCCTGTGCATGCTCCGTGGCGGCGGTAGTGGCAGCGCGCTGTGCCTGCGCATTGGCGTTCACCCCCACCACTGCGGATGCGGCCTGCGTGCCGGCCTGCACTGCCGCGGCGCCTGCCTTCGCCTGCGCGGCGTTGGTCTTCTCGCCGACGCCTGCAAGGTCTTGCAGCGCGCGGCCAAACTTCGCCTGCCGCTCGATGAACTGATCGCCCAGACGCCCCGATTCTTCCAAGGCGCCTTTCAAGTCGCCGTGCACCACACCGGCCGTCAGTGTGGCAAGCTGCTTCACGCCCGTGAACACGATGTCCAGGGTCGTCGATACGCCCATCGCCACCGATCCAGCGATGACACCGACTGCACGCAGCGACACTCCCAGCGCATCCATAGCGCCCGTATCGCCGATGGTCTGTGCCGCCAGGGTCATCGTGTTCTTCAGCCGGGCCCACGTCGCCTGGAAACCCTGCACATCGTCCGTACCCTTCGCGATGGTCTTCGTGAGGGCGGAGGCGAGCGCCGGTAACATGTCCGCCGCCATCACCTGCCCGTTCTCCACCATCACCGTCATCTGCTTGACGGTCAGTCCGAGCCCATCTGCTGCGAGTTTCAGAGCGCCGGGTAGCGAGTCACCAAGCTGCTGCCGCAGTTCTTCCATCGACACGGTGCCCTTGCCGGCCATCTGCGACAGGGCTTCCAACGCCAGGGCGGCCCGTTCGCTGCTGAGCCCCATCTGGCCCGACATGCGCGTGACCGCCGCGAACACGTCCTCGACGACTTTTGCGGAAATCCCCGCCTGGCGAGCCGACACCGAGAATCGCAGGTACGAGTCGGAGATAGACCCGATAGCAATACCCGAACTGTTCGCCGTAGTACGCAGAAATTCGATCTGCCGCGCGGCATCTTGAGTGCTGCCCGAGGTGATGGCAAGCGACCGGCGCAGCGATTCCAACTGCACGTTGGCATTGATGAACTTCGTCGCCAGTTCGATCCCGCCGTACGCCGCAGCCAACTGCCCAAACGCATTGGTCACCAGGCGCGAGGCTGTCGAGGTCTTATTCATTGCCTCGGGCACATCGTTCAGCGAGTTCTTCAGCGCCTCGATGCGCCGCTGCGCGCCCGCAAAGGCACGGTCGAACTCTGCCCCGCTCACTGACGCATCGTTCGCCAGAACATGCAGCGCCGCGTTGACCTTGCTGATCTCCAATTCCACCGACCGCGCCGAGCGCACGCCGGTCTGCGCAAAGGCATCTTCGAGCGCCCTGCGCGCCTGCGCCGAACCCTTGACGAAATCGCTGTACTGGCGCTCTGCCGCGATCTTGGCGTCGGTGGCAGTCTTCGCCAGGCGAGCGGACTCTGCATACTGCGTCCGCTCGGCGTCAAGTTGTTCGCGCGCCGCCGCAGCAAGCCGATACCGATTGTTCTGCTGGATGGTGGCGAGGCGATCTTCCTCCGCAGCTGCCTGCTTGGCGAGCTCCGCTGCGGCGGCTTCGGCCTGCCGGCGCTCGACGAGGGCGGCCTGCTGCTGCTCGACGGCCACCGCAGTCTCCGCGAACGCCTTGCGCACGTCTGCCTGCGCCGTGGCCACATCCTCGGACGCGACACCCGTTGCCTTCAGGGCGGCCTGCGCGTCGTTCAGCGCCGCGTTACGCTGCGTCAGTTCTCGCGTCGTCGCCTTCACCTCGACGTTTGCGAGTTTGCTCTGCGCCGACAACTGCTGCTCGGCACCCGCAGCGTCCTTCGTGGCCTGCTGTGCAGCGACTAGCGCGTCCTTCTTGTCGCGCAGCGCGGCCTTCGCATCGAGGATGGACAGGTTCAGCGCCTGCACCTGCTGCCGGTAGTCGGCGCTCTGCTTCCCCGTATCGTCGTATTCGAGCTTCAGCCGCGCCAGGGCGTCGCGCTTCTCGGCGATGCCGCGCTGTGCGTCTCGCACCTCCTGCTTCGCTTGCGCCTCGGCAGCCTGGAATTCCCCGGTCGTGCCGGAGAGCTCGCGCAGTTTCCCGCTCAGTTCGCCAGCACTATCGGCCGACTTCTTCTGCTCGGCAGCCAGTTGCTCGATCTCGTGGCGCAGGTCTGAGAAATTCTGGACCGCAGTGGCCTGGCCGGAAAGGCGGTCGAGTTCGGCGGCCAGGCGCTGGAATTCGGGCGCGGCTTCGCCGCCCTGCTTCGCGAGATTGCGAACGTCGTCCGCGAGCTTCCGAATACTCTCGGCGCCGTCAGTCGAAGCAGTAACCCGTAGGGATACGTCGGTGTTATTGTCTGCCATGGCGGCCCGCGGAGAGTGATGAGGTGGGTGAGCGTCGGCGCCCTCACCGCGCGCCCAAGGGCGAGTGCCCCGGGCGTGCGCATACCGCTTTAGGTCGCGGTGCTGAGCAGCTTGACGTTGTACGGCTCGGTGCGGCCGACCGGCGTCTTCAGGCGACCCGGCAGCGTGACCGTAGCGAAGTCGTTTTGGAGAAAGTCAAATGCGCTGTTCGAGGCGACGACACCTTCGTAGATGTCAACGATCACGGGCAGTTGGTCGGCAAAGTTGATGCCATCCAGTCGGAACTTGGCGCGGATTTGGCTGTTGGTCGAGCCGTTGATTTGCGTACCGGTGACCGCGTTGTACGCGCCACTGACCTTGATCGATGCGCCATCGGCGATCGCGCCGCCGGTTAGGGGTCGAATCCAGCCCATACGCCAGTTGACTTCGTAGTCGGTACCGAGCACGTAGGTAACCGATCCGCCCGCGTTCTTGACAGCGAACCCGGTCTGCGAGAAGTTGGTGTTTGGCAGTTCCGACCACGAGCCCAGCTTGGCGGTCACCGGCTGGTCGGTCATGGTACCCGCAGCGGTGTTGATGTCCACGGTGGTGCCCAGCAACGCGATCGCCAGCGACTCTTTGTTGACTTCCGGGAGTTCGACGGTGAACTCGGTCGGCTTCGGCAGCGTGACTGTCTCAATCACCTGGCCGTAGGTGCTGCGGCCTCGCGAAGCCAAGTCCTTGATGTCCACGGACGGCTTGATTTCGAATTTTTTGGCTTCATACGGGCCCTGGAAGGCGTCGTATGCAGCCGTGACGGGGTTGTAGCGGGCGATGTAAAGATCGCCAGCGCCAAGAAATCCACGAGCAGACATAGGGGTATCTCCGATAATCGCCACACTGGCACGGTGGAAGTGTGGCGATCCGGGGGTCTACCCGCCTGCGGGGGAATTTCGTCGTCAGGGGTTGGTCAGGTCTTCGGTATAGAAAACCGTGATATGGATGCCGGCGAACACCATGCTGGCGCCGTCCTCGCGCGCCCCCATGACGCGCCCCTTGTAATTAAGCGCCCTCACCTTGCCATTCAGGCGCATGCCGTGCTTCGGCTCGCCGGAGAAGATCGCGCGCTTCAGGTCCGTGATCATCAGGTGGGCCTTGTCGTTCGGGTTATCCGGATCGCAGGCATCATGCGATTCGAACACGTAGGCTTGCTCGATGCCTACCGCGGTGAGGCTGTCGTCGGTCTTCGGCGAGTCGTTCCCCTCGACAAGAATCACGCACGGCAGGTGCGTTTCTTCGTCCAGCCGGCGCTTGCCGCGGAACACATGCCTGCCGATGTCGGTGGCATAGCCATTCGCCTTGGTGATCTTGGCGATACGCGCGGTCAGTTCTGCCGCGATGTCGCTTGCTTTGCTCATGCCAGGGCCTTCTTCAGTTCGTCGGCCGTGAGCGTCACAACGGTCTTGCTCAGGCGGTCCGACACGTTTGTCAGGAACGTAGTGTCCAGGGCGACTCGGAACAACTGGTAGACCGAGGGGCCATACAGCACCTCGATCTTGCGGCGAGTGCCTGGCACGCGCTTGGCGGTCAGGACATTGCCGTTGCGCCCGCGGATGACGAACGCATAACTGATCGGCTTACGGCTGCCGCGCGTCACCTCGACGGATAGGCCCGCCTGCTTCATATTGGCCGGGATGCCGCGGCTCTCGTCGCCCGTGCGGAGCTTCCAGGGGAGCATCGCGCCCGCCTTGCGGGGGTTCTTCCCCATCTTGCCGGGCGTGAACGAGCCGTTCGGGAACCGCACGGGCTTCGTCAACTGCTGCGCGCCGTAGCGCGTCAGCGTCGAGTGCTCCCGGCGCGCCGTAACCACTGCGGTCGGCTTCACCGTGTCCGCGGCCGGCGTGAACGTCATGTTCGCCTGCAGATAGGCATCTGCCAGGTTGATGCCCTCGTTCATCTTCTTGCGGGCGTCGTTGAAGGCTTGCTCGGCAACGGTATTCACCGCCGTCATGGCGGCGCGGCCGAGCGCGGCACCGTCAATGCGGCTGAGCGACTGCGCGACCTCTTCGATCGCTACCGTATCGACGGTGACCGAGAAACTGCTGAGACGTGCCATTACACGCTCCGGAGGATGTACCGCGCGGTGTACCCGTTCTCTTCGAAGGGCGGCGAGTCAATCGCGTATGCCTGCCCGGGGATCGGGATACCGGCAGCATCGACGAACACCAGGGGGTCGCCAATGCGCGGCTTGAGGGACTTCAGCATCGTCGCCACCGAGCGGGAATAGACCATCTGCCCGTCGTTTCCGGCAACCTCGACGTTGTGCTCGATGTTCACTCGGCACATTTCCGCAGTACGCAAAACCGCATCCTCACCCAATCGAGCGAGGATGCGGTCAGCGAGGCGGTTGAACGCGCTCAGTGCCACGCGATTACGAGATCGACAGCTCGATCAGCGCATCGGGGCGGGTGCAGAAGGTGATCGGGTTCGACTGCGCCTCGATCTCCACGCCCTTGTTGAAGTCCATCAGTTCCTGCTTGGCGTAGTACGGCAGGCCGATGGTGTTCACCGTCTCCATGTAGTCGGCTGGCGAGTAGGTGGTGCTGAACAAGTCGGGCACGCCCTCCGGAACCATGTGCGCCTTGCCATCGGCAATGAACGACTGGCCGCTGATGTTGCCACGGTACTCTTCCCAGTAGCAGCCCGCAAACATAAAGCCGCCGGCCGGTGCACCACCGCCGCCGCCCGCGCCGCCATTGGCGCCGGGACCGCGCAAGTCTTGCTGCAGCAGTGCACGGTCCTGGAAGTTGTCCCAGGCGCGCTGCACGGCCGGGTGATCGACGAAGGCATCGAAGAACGATGCCGAGCACAGAACACGGATGCTGCGGTACTCCAGGCCGCCGAGCTTCTGCTCCATCGTGCGCTTCGCACCGACGACCGCCGTGCGGACCTTGGTGGCATCCACGTTCAGCGCGAGCGCCTTGGTGGTCTTGGTCAGGCCGAAGGTCTGGAACAGGTCGAGCAGCACCGAGCCGTCCGAATCGAGCACCTGACCCTTGACAGCGCCCATGCGCTGCCACTCGATCGTGGTGTCGATGTTGCGACGCAGCTTCACCAGGCGCTTGTTCACCAGGGACGTGACGGTCATCTCATCCGTCTCGGAGCCGAAGGCGCGCACGTTCTGCACTTCATCGGCATTGATGGTCGCGCGCTGCGGCAGATGCACGGACGGCAGTGACACCAGCTTGCGCTTGTCCGCCTTTTCCGGGCGACCCGGAGCGCCGCGGGAGCCGGCTGGGATCAGGCTGATGGTGGTGCCCTCACGCTCCAGCATCAGCGCGGTGGTGGTAACGCCCTCTTCCGAGAACCAACCGAGTTCCCCCAACCGCTTCGGCTGGTACGGGATGTCGTTGATCGCCTTGGTGAGCGAGACGACGCCGAAAGCGTCGTTCTGGAAAATATCGAGTGCCGGCATGTTTCGGTTCTCCTGAGATGGTGGTTTCGCTGCCGCGGCTTAGTCGCGGACGATGATGCCGATCGCGGCGAGTTCTACGCGGGCAGGCGCATCCAGGCCGACCAGTGCATAGGATGCAACTTCTGCCTGGCGGGCGACGATGGTGGCCTTCTGATCGACGGTCAGGTCGGGGGCATGTGCATACAAGATCGCCACTGCGGTCTGCGAGCCGTCCGTGTTCGCGTTGTTGTACGGTACGTACTTGCTGCTCGCGGTGAGCTTGCCCAGCACCGTGCCGGCCGACATCTCGGGCGCGGAAGCGTCAATGGTCACTTGCTCGCGGCTGTAGGTATCCTCATCGTCCAGCAGGAACTCAGCCGTGTGCAAGCCTTCGGTGTACATCGTCATGACTCAACTCCTTATTGAGATGCCTTGTGGCGCGCAGCCCAGATGCCAGAAGCGCTCACCGCCTCGGGCTGCGCAGCCTTGGCGGACGAATTCTTGGAGCGTGCGGCCGTGTCGATCTGAACCTGTTCGTCCTGCGTCGCACGCCGGTTGACCAGGTTCTCGCGCACCTTCTCGACCGACGTGCGCGCATGGATGAATGCCGCCGCGTCGTCGGGCCGCTTGGCAAGCGCGCACAACGCCTGGATCTCGCGAGCCTCCTCGATGCGTGCCTTCACTTCGCCGATGTCGCCGGTGGCGAGAGCCCAATGCGCGGCAAATTCCTGCACGCCGGCTGCCGTTGCCAGGCTGAGCACCTGATCGGCAAACGGCGTGGCAGCAACGGCGGCAGCTGCTGCGGCTTGGGCAGCGGCAGCGGCTTCTGCGGCCGCTGCGGCTTCTGCGGCGGCGGCTTCGGCGGCAGCGGGGTCCGCGACAGCCTTGAACACCGCCTGGATGTTCGCCGGCAGGCGGTCGATGTCGTAACTGGCGGTGACCGTCAGCGCAGCCTCGACCTCATCGGCAAAGCCCTGCGCTAGCGCATCTTCGGCGCTCAGCCATGTCTCGGCGTCCAGCAGCGCCTTCACCTCGTCCTCCGTGCGCCCAGTGCGTGCGACGTAGGTGGCGATCAGCGATGCATTGATCTTGTCGAGCACGTCGGCCATGTCGCGCATATCAGCGGCATTGCCAAACACGCCATTCATGGGGTTGTGCACCATCATGAAAGCGTTCGCCGGCATGACCCGCTTGTCGCCGGCCATCGCCAGCAGGCTCGCCGCGCTGGCGGCAATGCCCATAACCTTCGTGGTGATATCCGCGCCGGTACCGCGCAGGGCATTGAACATCGCCAGGGCGTCGAATACCGAGCCCCCGGGTGAGTTGATCGAAAGCGTGAGTTGCTTCACGTCGCCGAGCGCCTTCAGGTCAGCGATGAAGCTCTTTGCGGTAACGCCCCATGCGCCGATCTCGTCGTAGACGGAGATTTCGGCGGGCGCGTCGGCTTTGGCGATGATCTGATACCAGGTCTTCATGGCGGTCCTTTGATTGATGCGGATTGTGGTTTTCCGCAAGGCGAACCGCCTGCGGGCGGATTTCGTATCAGTCCTTTTGGCGGCTCCGCACCTTGTCCCGAATGAAGACGTACATCTGCAGGCCCGTATAGACGAACGTCATCCAGAGCAGCAGCGTCGGGATGGCGTTGGTCAGCCATTGCAAGAACCCGATGACTGCTGCCGGCGCCGCTTTACCCAACTCTGTGAACAAGTCCCGGAAACTCATCACGGCTATTTCCCCTTTTTTGTGTTCGGGTATTGGCCGGGCGACCCCGCGCCCCCGTTATCACCGGCTGGACCCGCTGTGCCGGCTTGCGGAGCAGTGGTTGGCAGCCCGAGCTCTTCAGCCCGCTTCTTATCGGCCGCGCGCTCGTCGTCCACCGTCTCGGGGTCATCCCCACGCTCGGCGATCACGCTGGACCGCGACCGGAAGCCGCTATCGACCTCCATCTGCTTGCCCTGAACGTCCTGAACCGGGTGGATGTACTGCCAGCCGTGCGGTGCCCATTCGACGGCGGTGGCGTCGGCAATGGCCGACCGCGGAATCGCCCCGACCAGGGCAGCCTGATCGACCCAGGCGTCGCGCACACGCTGGCAGAACATGGGAATGAGGACGTGCCACTGGCGTTGCTCAGCGAAGCGGCGGAATTCCTGGATGATGACGCGCAAGGTCCGATCGGACACATTGATGATGTCCCCGGAAAGCACCTCGTATGGCACGCCCTGGCCCGCCGCTGTGGCGAGATTCTGCGTGCGCATGTACTCACTGTACGTGGTGCCGGCGTCGGGCGGGCTTGAGAAAACGGCCTTTTCGCCTGGCGCCAGCTCCTGCGAAATGCCCGGCTGCAGGCCGGCGAGCGGGATGCCGTCCGCGCCATACTCGATGAGTTGCCCGCTGAGCGGATCAACACCGTCAGCCCCAGCTGTCGGCATCGCCTTCTCGATGAACATCGCGAACAGGTTGGCGAGCTTCTGGCGATCCAACACGGCGTCATTGAAGTCGGCCACGTTGCGAAGGTGAACCAGCACAGAGGCGAACTCCGATACGCCGCGAAGCTGGCCCGGACGCTTCGGCTCGAAGATATGCAGCATCTCGGCCGCCGGCACGCGGACCAGGTGCGACTTGTCGATCGTCTCGGTGGTGAAATCGGTGGGGTGCGCGCGGTAGACCCAGTAGGCGACGCGGGCGCCGATGCGATCAATCTCGACGCCTTGGCGGATACGGTTTCCGGTCGGCATGCCGGGCCAGTAGTCCGAATCGAACTGCGGCACGAAGTCGGATTCGATCACCTGGATTTGGAAAGGCACTTCCATCGAACCCTTGCGCCGGTAGCGCAGGCGCACGAACACCTCGCCCGACTCGATCCATGCGCGGGTCACCATCGCCTGCTGCCCGTAGAAATTGAGCACGCCATCGGCATCGGACTGCTTGACCCATCGGTCCCACAGTTCGGTGACGGCCGTTTTCAGCTCCTTGTCGGTGATCTTCTTGGCGCGCGGTACGATGCCGGTGCCGATGAGGTTCGTCACCCACCGCTGTGCACCGGCCGAGGCGGTCCAGTCGTTCCGGCCGGCATCGCGCGCTCGGTCACGTACCTTCGTAGCGGACAGCAGAACTCGATTCGGACCAGAATTGGGGGCATTCCAGCCGCGCATGCGCCGGCCGCTGCCACCCGCGTCGTAGCGCGCGACGATGGACTGTGCCGACGTTGCCTGCGGAGCTTTCTTCTTGCGTCGGCTCAATTGTCGTACCCCCGACCACTCTGGTAGAGCAAGGTGCGCCGACGCTGCGGCGTCCCGCTCGCCTTGGCGTCAGCAATGGCCTTTTGCTGCATCAGGTCATTGCGCGCCTGAATCATCTCGGCGATGCTGTAGTAGGTGATGCTTTGGCTGCCGAGCGTGACCCGCCGCTCGCCCGAGGCGATGGCGGTGTTCAGCGCATCGATGTCCGTTTGAGTGACTGGCATGCGGCGTGCACCTGTGGATAGAAGCACGCCGATTGTGCTGTGGGGTCCGCAGCCCCGCCTGCGGCCAGATTTCGCCTCAGCCCAGGTACGGGGACCGAGCAACGCGGCGCCGGGCGAGCTGCGCGGTCGTCTGTGACGTGCCGGCCGGCGCAGGAGGCACGGGTTCGTTCGCCTTCATCTCGCGCCGATCTTCGGTCGTAACAATCTCGGAGTTCTCGGCCAGGGGGCGTGCCCATATCGGGGTCAGGGAGATGTCCGCCCACTTGATCTTGTCAAGCCCCAGGCGCAGGCAGCCGGCCCGGATGTAGTACGCCAAGTCCAGCGCCTCGTTGCGCTTGCGCACCTGCGACCAGGTGCCATTTGGCATGCGCACCTCGGACCGGAGCAGTTCGTCGAAGAACGCCTGCGCCGGCCACTTCGGCAAGTGGATGTAGCCGGGCCCGGGCGAACGCCGCTTGAGCCCGGTCCATACTGCGTCTTTCATCAGATTCGGGTTCAGGTTGTAGAGCGGCACGTCGCCCTCCTTACCGTTCTTGCCGCCGACCATCGATAAGCGCATCATCAGCGCCGTGCGCGACGAAGCACCTTTGATCAATATGATCCGCTGCGCGTAGCCCTGCCGGCGCATACTGCGATACCAGTCGTAAGCCTTGTCGGTCACGCCATCCTCGCCGCCTGAGTCCACGACGGTGAGCTTGACGCGTAACTCTTGCCCTTCGATGCTGGTGCGGTACGTCGAGCGCACGACCCGCTCGGTTATCAAGTCCCAGTCCTCCACATAGGAGGCCGGGTCGATCGGCGCCATCCCGCCCATCCCCTCGCGCGCCGACTCGGTGATGCTGTAGCGGTCGACGAGCCACTGTTCGAGGTGCGGGCCGATCGCGTGCACCTGCACAACGAAGCGCGCGCCGGTCCCGCCCTGCACGTCCACCGAAGCGATGAGGCAGCGCGTTTCATCGGGGACGATGTACCGCTCCAGTGCGCTGTCCTTTCGGCTCTCCGGATCATTCTCGTCGGCCGCCGCTTTCGCCAGGTGCCGGCTCATGTACGGCATGCCCTGGTCCACGTTCGTCGTGTTCTTCAGCGGTTCCTCGTCGGCGCTGAGCTCGTACTGGCGGAGTGCCTGAAGGTAGCGCAGCAGCAGGGACTTCCACGACTGGAACGCCGCGGCCACGCCGCCGAGCCAGTAGCCGGCGACGGGTGATGTGGTCGCATCGCCGATGATCTCGTCGTCAGCAGTGATCTGCGCGCCATCAGGAAGCCAGATGCCGCTTCGATTGAGTTCAGGCTTCCGCTTGGGCAGATGGATCGAGCCGCAATGCGGGCAAACGATGAAATTGTATTGGTCGGCCAGCGCGTTGATGTCGCCCTCGCGGGCCATCTGCCCCAATTGGTCCTCGGGAGGCAAATTGAAAAGCCCGAGTCCTGGCTCTGCCTCGAACCACTCGCGGCAGTCGAGGCACTTCCAGTACCAGCGGCGCCGGTCACTGCCGTTGTACAGGCCCAGGATGCCGTTCGTGGGCGGCGCCTCGTGCGGTGTTGCCGGTCGCCAGTTGGGGTCGGTCAGGTCGCGGCCCGGGGACGACTCGGCCAGGGCCATGCCGCGGCTCATGAACGTGGTCGTACGCTTCAGCCCGAGCGGGAACGGCGCGCCCTCCCCCCCGATGTCGTCCGGCATCCGGTCCAGGTCGGTGAAGGCGACATAGCGATAGGTCGAGCCCGACAGGTTGGAGACAGTCGGCCAGCCGATCTTGAGCCACATGCCATGCTTGAACTGCTTGTCATGCACGGTGTCGTCCTGGCTCGACCTGCTCTTCATCTTTTCCAGGTTTGGGGAGTGCCGGAGCGCGCGGTCGATGTCCGTCTTGCTGAACTCGCGGGCTTTGTCCTGCGACATCTGGACGAACAGCATATCCCCCGGGTCGTTGACAACGGCATGAGCCATCCAGCCGAGCAGTAGCGCGGCCGTCTTACCGGTCCGCGCGGGCCCGACGAAGATCGTCGCTTCATGGCGCCGGCTGGCGAGCATGTTTGTCGGCTCAACCATGTAAGGCGTCTCGTCGGGGGACCATGGCATGGCCGGGCCGCCGGTCTGCTTGATGATCAGATTCTGAGCCGCCCCCTCGCTGACCGTGACCCGTTTCGGCGGACGAAAGGCGGCATATGGACTGATGACATCGGCCAGCGCCACATCGTAGTGCTCGGAATCCTCAAGCATCGTTGGCCTCCATCCGCTCAAAGACGGCCGCCAACTCGCCAAGCGCCTCATCGATCTGGCGGCCGACCTCTTCCGCTACCTCGGGCGCCAGGGCAACGCGGCGCTCGAGATGATCGGGCAGGGAGCGCAGGGTCTGGGCGATAGTGGCGTATGCCGTCGCGGTGGCCTGGATGACGGCCGCGCGGGAGACATACTCGCCGCTCTTGACCTTGAACTCCAGCTCGTTCAGGTCAGCCTTTGCCGACTCGTTGCGCGCCCGCGCCTCATCGAAGTCCTCGATCGCTTCAGATTTCACGTAGTCCTTGGGCTTCCGGCCGGCGCCGGGCCGTGCCCCGCCGTGCCCGTTGCCGCCCCTGGATGTCTCGATGGGCTCGCTCATGCCAGGCCGTCCTCGTGAGCGGGCTGATCTGCGGCCGGCGCATTGGAATTGACGGCAGCTACCCCCTGAAGCCATGCATGGAGTTCAACCGCCCGCACGAACAACATCCGGCGACTTCCCAGCCGCAACAGTGTGAGGGGCGCCTCGCCGCGCTTGATGGCGGACTCCAGCAAGTCAGGGGAAATGCCGACCAAAGCGGCCGCCGCGGCGATCCTGTAGAGCCCGGGCGGCGCCGATGCGGCAACTTGATTTCGGTCCATGCCGCCAATGCTGCGGTTATGGGGTGTCTCGGTGCCTGCGGACGGATTTCGGAGTTATGGAATGGCTTTCGGGGTTATGCCGGTGGATTGAGGGCCAATGCCGCCCTGCCGGGGCCAACAGAGGCTGGCCATCCTCACCGATTCAAGATTGAAAATGCGAAAAACTCTCGAAGACCGCGCCTCTTCGGCCCCGCACGTTACCCGCCCACGTCAGGGTCCCCCGCGCCCGCCGCGCTTGCGCCGCCTACTCCACCAGGCCGTTCTTGATCGCGTAGTAGGTCAGGTCGGCATTGGTCTTCATGCCCATCTTTTCGAGGAGGCGCGCGCGATAGGTGCTTACCGTCTTGACGCTCAGGAACAGTTCCTCGGCGATCACCGAGACCGACTGGCCGCGCGAGAGCTTGCAGAAGATCTGGAACTCACGCTTGGACAAGGTCTGGTGCAGGGGCTGGTCGGTGGGCTTGTCCAGCCCGCCGATAAGCAGGTCCGCCACCGTCGGGCCGACATAGCGCCGGCCCTGGGCCACGGTGCGGATCGCCCTGACCAGGTCGTCGGGCGCGCTTTCCTTGGTCAGGTAGCCGGAGGCGCCGGCGCGGATCAGGTTGATGGCGTACAGGCTTTCCGGATACATGGAAAGGATCAATACGGGAAGGTTGGGATGACGCTGGCGCAGCAGCTTGAGCACCTCGATGCCGTTGCGGTCGGGCATCGAGATATCGAGCACCACGACATCGAACTCCATCTCGCGCAGGCGCGTCATCACTTCGTCGCCGCTGGCAGCTTCCCCTTCCACCCGGATATCGGGTTCGTCGGCAATGAACTGGCGCAGCCCAGCGCGCACGATCTGGTGATCATCAGCGATCAAAACGCGAATCATGGAGGTCTCCCTGGGCATGGATGCCCCAGCTCTCAGGAGGGGCCGGTTAATGCATTGTAGTGCTTACAAAGCCGCGCGGTTGTCGGTGTAGAAGTGACACGCACGCGCAGGCCGCGCGCACATAAAAAAAGGGACGGGTTCGAGCCGTCCCTGCGTTCCAGCCCATCCGCGCACCGGATGGCGGCAAGCCAGGCGCCTGCCGTCCCGGGCTGGCGCGCTTCCAGCGCTTGCTGGAGCTTGGTCTGTCGGCACCGGCATTTGCACTGGTGTCGGTCGAAGCCTCGCCCTTCTTGCTCTTGGCGTGGCTGCTGTGCTTCCCGGTCTTGGTGGTCGACTTGCGTGGCAGCGTCGGCATCGGCGCCCATCTTGGCGTCCAAGACACTCCCGGCCAGGCGGCCCGCACACAGCGGATCGCTGCGCCGCAGCATGCCGATGGACCGAGGGCGCAGCCGCCCCACCCTTGCGCAGGCACGAGCAAGGCAGTGTCACATTGATCGAGCGGGTGTGAGTGGCGTGGCTGGGGTGGATAGCTGGGCGGCACTACGCTCTATCTATATAGGCAGCCATGCAGAGATGGCCTGCGGAGCAATGGGGTGGAGCGGTGGAAGGCCGTGTCAAGCAGGCCTCGGGCATCAGGAGAGAGGCAGCAGCAGCTGTGCCGGTTGGCTGACTGGCGCGCGGCGGGCAGCCTTGGCTGTGCCTCGTGGACTGCGGGCTTGCGTGCGTAGGAGCAGCAGGATCAAACCCGTCTGCTCTATCCTGGTGCGCAGCTGCTGCACTCGGCGTTCGGTGATGCCGAACTCAGCGGCGATTTCGCGCGGGCCGGCGCCACAGCCCAGCCTTTCAGCGATCAGGCGGTCTCGCCGGTCCATCTCTTCCAGATGTCCACCGGGGACCGACAGCGTGGTACCGCCGTATTCAGACACCAGGCGGCGGAATGCGGGCAGGCCGATCAGTCGGGCTACCGCGTGGTCTTCTGTTGCGGTAGCGGGCACATAGAGGTTAGCGCCGCCGAACCAGGCGACCAGACGCGAGGTGGCGGTGTAGCCAATCTCGGCTGCTACGTCCTCGAGGGTGCCGTTCGCCCGCTCCATCTGGCGCTATCCCTGCGTCTGGCTGGGGCGCGCTGCTGGCGCCGAAGCCTGCACCATGGCCGACAGCGCCAGGGTCCACAGGCTCAGGATGATGCCAAGGGCGGCGAAGGTGCAGCCGCGCATCCCTACCCGGAGGGATACCGGGGGAGCTTTCCGTCGGGTATGGGATGCGCGAGTGCTCATGATCTGCCCTTAGCAGATGATCTTCGGATTTACTGCGCCGGCGTGAAGTCGACGTAGTAGGACTTGCCGAGCTCGAACTGCGCGACGGCCGCCGGGTTGTCGACCTGGATCTCGATCGAGCCGCTCGGCGTGGCCTTGCAGAACTTCTGGTCTTCCGGGATGGTCGAGTCGTATTGCACGCCGAATTTCAGGGTCTTGGCGTCGCCGCTCCAGGCGTGGCTAGTAACGCTTTGCAGTTGCAGTTTTGCGCGAACGGTCATGATTGCTCCAGGGGAATGCCGACATCTGGCCGGCGCAGATGCGCTACTTGGCGAAACCGGCAATCCTAGGGGCTGGACAGCAATTCTAGGTGTGTGGTACGAGGCTGCGGAAGAACGATTCCAGCCCATCGTGTCCGGTGTTCGTTTTCACCCGCCCCCAGCGGGCCGTGAACTTGCGTCCGGCGCGCGAGATGCGGCGCTCTTCATGCAACACCATCAGGGCGTTCAAGGCCTGCTTGTATGAGAGGCCCGCACGCAGGGCGACTTCCTGGCCGGTCAGAAGGCCATCGGCGCTGGCCAGCACCTCGAGTACTTTGCCCCGATGCGTCTTCGCGCGCTCCACCTCGAAGTGGAACGCAAACCCCAATTGCCCAGCCGCGACCGCGGCGGCATACCGCCTTGCATACGCTCCCATCCCAATTCCCCCGAATTGAGCACCACATCAATCGAATACCACTCCGTAGGTCGTAGCAGTGTGAGCCTCGACCTTCTTGATGAATTCCCCCATTGCGCCGACCGTGATCTCGCCCCGCGCGATCGAGGGCGGCACCAACTGCACAGTCCCGTCCGGCATGCGCATCTCGTGCGGCGGCAGGAACATGCCCTTTAATTGCTCGTGCCAGGCTTTCTCGCTGAAGCGCCGGCCATCCAGCCATACCTGCGCGGCGATGGGCTTGATCACAGCCGAGAAGTAGAACTTCACCTGCTCTTCCAGGCGGTCTTCACCCTCGTCCACCAGGATCACCCGTAGCGGCCGGCCGTCTCTGGCCTTGGTCGGGGCGGCGGCCTTTACTGTTGCCACGACCTCCTGCCAGTCCGCGCGGCCGCGCAGGGTGAATTCCCGGTAGGTCTCGGTCATTCTGCCGGCACTTCCTCGCCGTACTTGCTGGCCACGTAAGCGCGCATGGCGGCGATCAGCGGTGATGCGTCGAGCCCTTGCGCCTGCCCAACCTCCGCAAGCCATACAAGCCTTTCAGCCTCTGGCGGCAGTAGTTTGATCCGTTCCTTTTCTATGAGAGGGCCGGCCTGCGCCCAGATTGTTGTTGGCGAGAATGTCCGACCAACCCACTCGGACCCAGCTCCGCCCAACACATCTCCGTCAACGATTTTGGCCTCGCCCCATGCAGCCTTCGCCACCCAGTAATCCAGTAGCGGTCCATCTATCTCAGATACCTTCATGGCAGTTCCCCTTGTCTCGTTTACTTCAGGCGTCCCTCACCGTCAGCATGGCCATGCAAAAGCTGAGAGCCATGCCTGAGGTTGCGCAGCCCCGCGGCCAAGCGGGCCGGGAAGAATTCCCCATGAACGATGTGCACCCTAGTCAACGCTCACCGGCAGAGCCCAGGCAGTGCGGCGTGTCGCTCAGCGTTTTTGTTATAGACCAAAGCGCAAATCTTGGAGCGCATCCCAGCTACCGGCTGGCGATGTACAACTCCCACGCCTTCACGAGTTCCCGGACACTCTCGCGCGCGTCCGTCAGCGTGCGTGTACCGGCCACCTTGCATGCAATTTGCATGGCTCGGTTCCGGCTGATGTTGAAGGCTGCCGCCGGGACCGCCAGCGACTTGCCCTCGATCACCACCATGCGGTAGATGGCGGCATTTCGTTCTGCCGTGCTCAAACCCCGCCCTCCGCGATTCGGTAGTAGTGCAAAGCCTCTGCCGCACGCGTGATCGCCATGCGGGTGGCTGCCGCGCGGCCCTCCCCGACCTCTTCAGTGAGGATCAGCGCACCATCCCCACCGGTGAAAGCCGTCACTGCCACCGCCGTCTCGCCCACGGTGACGGAGAGGCGGCAGTCAACCTGCAGACGGAACGCGTCGATGTCGCTGCGTCGCGGATCGAACAGTGCCCACTGGTCGCCCACGCCGATGTGGACCATTTCGAGCTCCCGGACGCGGTACCGGCGCACCTCGTAGCCCGCGGCACGGGCGGCTGCCTCAATCAGATCCAGGTCTGTCATCTCACATTCAGGTAAAGGTCGACCGGGCCAAGCTCGAGCACAGCAGCGCCGCGCGGCGCGCGCCAGTAGCCAAACCCCCAACGAAGCGGGTTCAATCCGCGAAACTTGATACGCATGGAGCCTCCGTTAAGCGGCTAGATGGGTTGTTGTCATGCGCGGCGTGCCCGCGCACTGCAGCTTCACCACGTCTCCAGCCTCAAGCCGGCGAATGCCTTCCTCGATTGCTCGGGTGTATTGGCGCTTGGTGACCGTCTCCAGAAGCTGCTCGTAGAGGGCGATGCCATCATTGATCGAGCGCATCTCATCGCCCGAGACGCCGAGCCGGCCAACAGCATGGCAGCGCTCGCCGACGGCAATCATGGCGTTCTGGGCGGCAAAGATGACTTCCAACCCCACTTCCGAGTTGCTGGCCTTCTCGCAAAGAATCTGCGCGATGTTCAGGGCGTTGGTGATGTCGTGCCAGACGATGCGCGGCGCACCTCCCTTCATGAGGGAGGCGGCGCTGGCGTGCACGGCGAGCAGCAGGCTGGCGCGCTTGTGGTCGGCCAGCGGCTGGTCGCCGTCGAAGAGCAGCTCGGTGATGTCGCGGCGGACCTCGCGCTGCCGGCGAGCCTTGCGCGGCTTTTTGTTCCCGGCCATCAGTATTCCTCCCGTTTCCAGCCGCCGCCCAGCTTCGCAGCCAGCTTGGTTGCCTTCACCATGCGGAAGAACGGCAGGACCTCCGCGCACAACTTGATCTTCATCTGCCCGTGTGCCGTTACAAAGCCGCCCTTCGTCTCGTGGATGGCTAGGCTCATGTCGCTGTGGAGGACCAAGAAGTCGACTTCATAGAACGTGTTGTCGGCCAGCCGGACTCGCATGGGGTGGAACTTCCAGTCGATCACCAGGCCCTGGCGCTTCTCTTCGTCCAGCAGCGCGGCATACGCGCGCTCGGTCTTGTTCATCTGGTCCTTGGGCAGGCGGCCTAAGGCATGGAAGCGCGCGAGCGGGTCAGCCTTCTTCCCGGCCGGCGCCGTATGCTTGGGCTGGCGCGCCTGGTGCGCGGCCAGTTGTTCCGGCGACCAGCGGAGCATGTTGCTCATGCCCAACCCCCATCCCGCACCCACTCCAGCCCACGGATTGCACGCTTGAGCGCCCATGCCGCTGGGGCCAGAGGTGCGATCACAATCGCAAAGGCCACATAGACCAGCGCGGAGCCGATCACGCAGACCCACAGCAGAACTGAATTCATTTCACGTTTCTCCCTATCCATTCCCGGCGCTTTGCCGTCTGTTCCTCGCTGATCGGCGTGTGCCTGTCGCAGTCCGGCTCGCTCCCTGCCGCGATCCAGCGCAGCGTTAGTGTTTCCTTCTCGCAGCGGCCCATGCCCACTCTGGCGTGGGCAATATCGCTTGCTGTGAGATGGGCTGCCGCAGGGCCCTTGCGGGGCTTCATGGTGAAGTGACGGCAGTTGATGCAATGGACGGTCATGGCTTCCGGCTCCGTATTTCTGCGTCGATCGCGGCGCGGTGGCTGGGGTGCCATGCCTCCTGCACCCAGCCGTTGTCCGGGCACTCCAGCCGATAGCCGCCACCAGGCAGCGCATACGGCTTGTAGTTGACGATGCAGCCCTCGTCCATCAGGAACTCCAGGCGGTCGGTGTCGCTGAATAGGACTTTGCTCATGCCTGCCTCCGCACGTCCGGCAGGCTCGGCACCGAGTTCGCCGCCAGTTGCGCCACGGTCGTGACGTTCAGCAGCGGCACGTCAGAGCCGCACGCGCGCACATTCGCGGCCTTGGCGGCGTCACCCAACAGCAGGGGCGCCTCGAAGGTGAACCCAGCTTTCGCGTTCTGCGCTTCGGTCATGCCGATCAGGTGCGGCGGGAATTCCGGGGTCTCGCTGCGCATGCGGTAGCCGCGGTAGCGGTTCACGAACTCGTTACCCTGGAACGGCCATTCCTTCTCGGTCTTCCGACCCAGCTCGATCCAGCCGCCCATCTCCGTGATCACGCGATGGATCAGCGCATCGTCGAAGACCACTGAGCGGTACGTGCCCACCGTGCGGACGGCGCGGTCCACCTTCGCCCAGGCCAACAGCGCGGAATCCTGCGTCGATCCCTGCAGCATGCGCACCACGTCAGCCGGCTTGGGCAGGTACTGGCCGGCGTCCGGGTTGACGCAATGCCGATTGAAAGCCTCCTGCACCGCGTCGATGTCGAACGGCAGCATCGCGCTCCACCAGACTTTGCCGGCGAACTCGGAGAAGTCCTGGCGGTAGAAGGCGTAGACGTTGGATACCAGGGTCGTGAAGCGGCCTGCATCTTGCGGGGTCATTGCTCTGCTCCTGCGAGTTCTGCGGCCAGCCGGTCGGCCACCGCGCGGTTGTTGGCCTCAAGGGCCTCTTGCTTGTTCGGGGCCTTACGTTGGCCGGCGGCGTGTTGGCAGCAGGCCTTGAGGTAGGCAATCGGGTCTGCTGGCCGCTCGATCACCGCGGCACGAACCGCCTCGATGACGATCTCGGGGGTGTAGTCCGCGACCAGCTTCCCGACAATCGAGCCGCATTGTTTCTCGGGGGTACCAGCCTGGGCCAAGAGCGACTTGCCCGCAGCCCAGAGCTCGTCCTTGGTCATCTGATCGGGGGACTTGACCGGCGGCATGCCGCCCGTTCCGTCAGGAACGGAAGTAGTAGGGTCTCCCTGTCCCTGTCCCTCTCCCTGTCTCTTGGAGGCGTTGTCCCCAGTCTTGTCCTCCGGATTTCCGCCGGTGTCCCTAGGGACAAACAACGGATGTCCCTGGGGACAACCAAGCGACATCCACTCTTCGAAGGTGGGCTTCGGAACGTTGGCACCCTCGTGCCGGTCGTTGTGCTTCTTGATGCGGCCGCACTCGGTGCGCCAGCGCTGCTCCAGCTTGGCCTTCCACGCGTCGCGCGCCTTCTCCGCCACGACGGGGTGGTACAGACGCCCATCGCTGCATTCGATCCAGCCGCGCAGCGCGCCCGGGCGGACGTCCTTCCACGCCTTGTCGATCTTTCCGCGGATCGCGTACCGGGCTTGCGTCGCAATCCACATCTCGTCATTCGGCATGGAGGCGGCCGGCACCTGGTGCCACGAAGCCGACCAGAGCAGCACCGCGGCCCAGCAGGCCTCCGGTGTCTCGTTCGAAGCAAGTTCCGAGTCACGCAGGCGCGAGACGTCTAGCGGCATGAAGGCGAAGTCTTTCAGGTCGCAATCGGCAGGCGTGAGCGGTTCGGGTGCGGTCAATTGCGCCCTCCCTGCCCCGCCAGTTTGACGGCGCGCGCGGGCACCCAACGCAGGTAGGCGTCCTCCCAGTAGACGCGGCGCTCTTCCCTGGAAAGGCGGTTGCCTTGGTCGATCTGGTGGTGGCACCAGCCGCAGCCCGGCACGGTCTTCTCGTCATCTGCCTTGATGAGCATGCCCTTGCCATGCATCAACTGATTGGAGTGGCACGGCACTACGTTCTTGTGATCTGGTGCGCCAGGGATCAGCAGATAGCAGGGCTCATCGCGGCAAGCCTCGGTGAAGCGGCGCTGCGCGATCGGCCGGCGCTTGGGCCTCTTCTTCTTGAAGGGGCTGGGCACCAAGCCGGCCGTCTGCCTCAACCAGGTGGTGGACCTGAACGGCGTGCGGCGCTGGAGCGGCGCGCCACGCTTCATGGGTGTCGTGCTGCGGGTCAGCATGGCAGGCACTCCATTACTTCTTCGATGAAGACGCGCGCCGCTTCAGCATTGATGGCGTTTCCGTAGGCGCGCAGTCGTCCCACTCGCGAGGTAGTCCCATGAGCCAGCGGGAATGTGCCGGGTTCAACTGGCCGCCACTTTCCATCTCGGCAGAGGAGCCAGTCAGCATCTCGCCAGAGGCCGTTAGTCGGGCCGGCTGCAAGTCCTTGGTGATCGACGTCAGCGTATGCCCGCGCGTTCCTCGAGCCAGCGATCCCTCGCCCCCCGACGATTCCGAGTCCTGGAGCAGCGGTGTAGGCCAACCCGCCAACTTGGCCACCATCTGAATATCGGTCAGTGATACGCCCATGCTCGATCCGCGCGCGATCGATCGGCGCTTCCGCTCGAGGAAGGCCTCCGGCTCTCCGTTCGCTGGACTGGCCACCGGCGTCGGCCAGCCAGAAAGCATCGCAAAGGCTTGCTCGCTCAACGGCTTGCCCCGCGTCTGCTCCAGCCTGCCCGCCAGGAACTCCGGCGAGCCGCTTGCGCTGTGCCAGTCGCGCGCTGCTGTCGGTGCGGGCCACCCAATAAAGTCGGTCGCGGATGTGCGGCGCACCGACGCCCGCAGCCGGGAACGGCTGCGCCCCGAAGGCGTAATCCACGGCTTCCACGTCATCGTGTACAAGGTCGATCCAAGGGTCGACAGCCGAGCTCGCAACTTGCTCTCCAAGGATGATTGGAGGGCGGCACTCGCTGATGAGGTGGTACCAGGCCGGCCAGAGGTGCCGCTCGTCAGCAAAGCCAAGTCCTGCGCCTGCCGCGGAGAAAGGTTGGCACGGACAGGAACCAGTCCAAACAGGTCGATCGTCGGCCCAGCCGGCGCGCCTGAGCGCGTGCGACCAGACTCCCACGCCGGCAAAGAAGTGGCACTGCCTGTATCCACGAAGGTCGTCTGGTCGAACATCCCGTAAATCCCTTTCGTCAACGTCGCCCGGCACGATGTGACCGGCGGCGATCAGGTTGCGCAGCCACTGTGCTGCGTATGGTTCGATCTCGTTGTAGTAGGCGCGGCTCACGATGCGGTCTTCGCCTTCCGCGCGCGCGGTGGCGGCGCCAACCAGGCGCCAGATATACAGTCGCGCCAGATGCAGTAGGAGGCAAAAAGCCAGATTTGGAGGGGGTTCACGCTGCCGCTCCCATGAACAAACCGGCCTGGATAGGATGAGCACGGCGATCCCAGAAGACCAACGACTGTCGTGACTCGATCCGCTCGCGCATGACCTGCGCACGAGACTCTTTGCTGGCCGGCGTATAGGTGCCGCGCCATGCGCTATCGATACCCACGTTCTGCGCGATGTTCGTGCTGTCGGCGCTGGCAAACGGGAAGCGGCTGAAGACTTCGGGATCGAGCATGCGCAGCCCGTGCAACTTGCACACTGGCCGGCCGCTCTTGTCGCAGACCACGTCCATGGCTTCGGCCATGCGGGTCCACCATGCCGGCGCGCCAACCCGCGCGAACTCGCCCGAGCTGCCAAGGCAGACACGCGGCCAGGCCAACGCCATGCGCTCCAGACGATCGAGGCTTTCATGCAGGTGCCAGACCGGCGCTCCGACGCCGGGCGCGCGCTCGCGCCACGGCCACTCGGCCAGCAGCTCATCGTTTGCGGCCTCGTCGCCGTCGATGATGTCCGGGATCACAGCGAAGTCGTACGATGGATAGCGGTGTAGTTCTGCCACCCACTCGTAATACGGTTCCCAGTCAGTGATCGGCGCGCCCGAGCGCCAGGCCGAGAATGCGCCGTTGTCTACGGCGAACGACTGCGCGACGTCCAGCACGATGCCCAATTGCTCAGGGTAGCGAAACGAGACGAACGCGTGACCAGCGAAGACCGCCTTCGTGGCGGCCGTGGTCGGCGTGATGGGAGTGCCGTGATAGTGGATCATGGCTAAACCACCATCAGGGCAACGTCGCCATCTCTCGGCGTGGGACTGACATGCGTAACCACGGCGACGCCGGACTGCAGAATGCGCAGATGGGCGGCGCTGATATGCGCTACCGCTGGCTTAGCCGCAGAACGGCTGGGGGGCTCGACCGAACCGCGGTAGGTCACGATGTCGACGCCGTGGTGGTGGGCCTTCAGTTCTTGGTGCCCACCCAGGCTCTCTTGCAGGAAATCGGCGAGCTCTTCGTGATACGCGGCGCCATGGACCGCAGCAGCCGTCGTGATGTGCTCGACGTGGATCATCTTCGTCGACTTGATTTCCAGGTCGAAGGCGATGGGCTTGCCGTTGGCTGGGCAAGCGCAGATGAACTGGTGGCGGTAGATGTTCATGCTGCCGCCCTCGCCATCGCTGCACGAGAATGGACGGTGCGGTGGGCAAGAATGAAGCCGCGATCCCATTCCTCGCGTGCCTCAGTGCCTTCTGTGTACGGGTTGCTGCTGCCCCGCTTGCCCTCGCGCGCAGCGCGGGCGCCTTCTTCTCGAATCGCTTGACGCGACCTGATCTGTTCCATGATTCCCCCGGGGTTTCCCACTAAACAACTTGCTCACGCGGAGCCAGAATTGGCGCTCTGCGGTCAGGCAGCTTTCATTGCCTCGATCTGCGATTCCAATTCACGTATGCGGCGCTGCTCTTGCGTCTCGGCCACCGAGCGGAAGCCACACACAGCGTCTTCGTACTGACGAATTGCCCAGTTGCCACAGAGCGCCTGGAACTTGATGCGGAAGTCGAACGGCAGATATTTCTTGCCGCTCAAGATGTTGGAGAGGTGCGACTTGGGCATGCCCAGGATCGCTGCGGCGTCGCTCACCCGAGTTCGACAGTTTGAGCCCGATTTTCGGCATTTCTGACCGTCGCCCCTAGCACTGGCGCGGCTTCCAGGGTCG